>WFPN01000087.1 GCA_015487535.1 Aquificaceae bacterium | reverse complement strand
GACTCCAGAGCCATCTTCACCAGGTTCCTCATCGTTGCCGAGTCGTCCACAGCAAGGGCCCTCTTCATGCTCACACCTCCTAAAAGAGCTCTATGTCCGTTTCCGCATCCTCAACCTTCTGACCGACAACGTCCTCAGAGTGGTCCAGGGTCCTGCCCTCAGCACGCGCTATTATCTCCCTCTCCTCCTTCAGCTTCGGTATCTGCTTGAACTCTTCGTAAAGTGTCTGCACATGGTTCCAGGCCGATTGCGGATCCTTACTACCCTTAAGGACACCCTCGAAGTCCTCTATCATGTAGGCGAGCAAACCCAGAGCCTTCTTAGTATTCTGAAGCCTTTGGTTGGAAAGGTCTATAGTCTGGAGAGCCGAGAGTATAGTCTCACGTACCTCCTTTAGGAGGTCCATGTCCTCCTTCACATACTCCCTCATGTACTCGAGGAAGTCCATGAAGTTCTGGGCCATCCAGAGGAGGTCCTTGTTCAGCTTGTTGGAAAACTCCTTCTGTTCTCTCTCCATATTGACCATGTTAGTCTCGAAGCTGTCCTGCGCCTCCATCTGCTTGGCGAACCTGCTGTGAAGGTCCTTTATAGCACCTATGATCTCCGAGGCGAGCTCGTTGGTCCGGACCGAGGCCCTCCTCACCTCATCCGCTATGACCTTGAAACCCCTCCCCTGCTCTCCGAGACGGGCTGCCTCTATGTAAGCGTTGAGGGCTATGATCTCTATAACCTCTGCGATGTTCATTATCTTCTCGGCGCTTAGTGTAAGCTTCTCGACCTCCTTACCCAGCTCCTCTATACCCTTCTTGAGCTCCCCTGAGCCTACCTTTATGGACTCTCCAAAGGAGCCGAGCTTCTGTATCGCCTCAGAAAAGCGTTCTTTGAGGTAGTTCATCGACTTCTTGCACTTACACTCCTCCCCCGTAAAGCCACACACATCGGGATTATCGCGGAGTTCCCAGACCCTCTCCCTTATCTCCTCCGGGATCTCTCTCAGACCGAAACCGAGCTCGCTCGTATAGGCGCAGGTCACGTAGCTCTCAAATATAACGAAGTCCTTAAAGCTGCCCTCTATCTTCTTGAAAAATAGGTTCAACTTCTCCAGAGCACCCCCGAACACGGCATCGCACTCGGCGAGGGAGGACGTATCTATCATGTCCTCCACGGCCTTTGCCGTGCTGAGTATGGTCTCCATAAGTTTTGAGATGATCTCCTTTTCACTCTCTCCCATCTTCGACAACTTCCTCCCTGAGAAGTTTTATGTCCTGCTCCTCTATAACCTTATCCACGTCGAGTATAAATATTACCCCGCCGTCCTCCGTCTTTATTATGCCCTCCAGCAAGTTCTCCTCAACTCCCGCCAGATCCTCGGCAGGTTGTATGTTCTCCTCTTCCGTTCTGAAGATCCCCTTCAGCTTAGTAACCACAAGACCTGCCGGTATATCCTCCAGGACTATAACCTTGTTGGAATCCCCTTCTGTCTTAACATCCAGCTTCTTGGGAAGATCTATGATCGCTATGACCGAGTTTCTGAGGTTGAACATACCCCTCACGTAGTCCGGCGCACCAGGAAGGGGCGATACCTCATCCACCTCTATAACCTCCTTTACCTTCTCTATAGGTATAACCATGTCCACGTTCCCCAGATCGAACCTCACAAAGCTCCTCATCTCTTTTACCTCCGTCCGCTCGATCTCCTCCTCTGTGTCTATCACACCCTCTATATCCTCTACGTTCAGCATCTCCTGAACGTTCAACACCGAGGCCAGCCTGGATCCCCCATCCAAGACCACAACTCCCTCGGATACCCTTCCCTCCATCCTGAGGATAGAGTCCTTCGGGATCCACCTTATCTCCTTCACGTCATCTACAGCGGCGCCTATAACCACGTTTCCGAGCTTAAACACTATAACTCTTTGCTCCTGCCTGCTGGAGGGCACCCCAAGGAGCCTTCTCAAAGACACCAGGACGAGCTTTTCTCCCCTTAGGAGGAAAACACCCTCTATGTAATCCGGACTTCTGGGAATGGGGGATACCTGAGAAGGGTAGTCCACTATCTCCCTGACATCTTCAACCCAGACCGCGAACCACTCTTCTCCTAGCTGGAATATTACGTATCCATCCAGCTCTTCTTTCTCCTTTACGGTCTCTTCCTTTTCCGAAGGGCCCCTCTTCTTCTGGACCTTCCTCGATGCCCTTTCCTTACTTTCGAGAACAGGAGACAGATCGAGTATGAAGACTACGCTGCCGTCCTTTTCAAAGATTCCCTCGATAAGGTCCTCCCTAACGTCGGCTATCTCAACCTCCTCCTTGTCCTTTACATCCTCCTCCTCAACCTCGGTTATGCCGATAACCTTATCCACAAGTATTCCTATAGGCTCGCCCTTTACATCCAGGATGACGGCCGTATCGCTCTCCGTATCCTCGTCCCAGAGGAGCCTTCCCGTATCTATAAGGGGTATGACCCTGTTTCTGAGGTTTATAACCCCCTTTACGTAGTGAGGAGCCTTCGGAACCGGGAAAACCCTATCTACCTTTATCGTTTCGGACACGCTCCCGGTCTCGTAGGCGAACACCTCTTCCCCTATCCTAAACAGCGTAAAGCTGAGCATCCGAAATTCCCTCAGTAAACCTGAAGCTCATCGGCGACCGCAGCGAGCTCGTCTATAGCCTGTGCTATCTGCCTTACGGCCTGCTCTATCTGATCTATAGCCTGGGCAAGCTCGTTGGTGGTTCTCGCCGTCTCCTCCGCCGCTGAGGCTATCTGCTGGGAGGACTGCTCTATGTTTTCAACCTGGGCAAGTGTATCGTCCGCACCACGGGAGGTTTTCTCCATGAGCTTATACGCCTTCTCGGTAAGCTGGACGCTGCTCTCTGTAAGGGATGCACTTTCCTGTGCTGTATTCATGTCGCTCAGCACTTCGGTATCTGCAACGGTGAGAAGCTGTACGAAGGTATCGAACTGCTCCTCTATATTGGCGAGGCTGTTCTGGAG
>WFPN01000086.1 GCA_015487535.1 Aquificaceae bacterium | reverse complement strand
ATATGGCTCTCCCTGAAGAAATCCTGAAGATACTACCCAAAGTAAAAGGCCTAACCCAGAACTCAAAGGAGGTGGAAGAAGGGTACCTTTTCTTTGCAGTAAGAGGATCTAACTTCGATGGACATAATTTCGTCGGCGAGGCGTTCGAGAGGGGTGCTATTGCAGCGGTGGTGGAGGAGTATCCGCCGGGGATTGAGGGGGAGCTTATCAGGGTGGAGGATACTCGAAAGGCCCTCGCAGAGAGCGCTCACCTCTTCTTCGGAGAACCTTCCAAGAAGCTTAAGGTTGTAGGCGTTACCGGGACGAACGGAAAGACCACCACAACGTATGTGCTGGAGAGAATACTCAGGGAGGCTGGGTTGAAAGCGGGCCTCGTGGGAACGGTTCAGTACAGGCTCGGAGAGAAGGTCTTAGGGGAGGGTAGGACAACTCCGGAACCGGTTACATGGCACGGAACTCTAAGGAGTATGCTAGACATGGGGGCCTCCCACGTTGTGGCGGAGGTATCCTCTCACGCTCTCGATCAGTATAGGGTTTGGGGAACCGAGTTCGAAGCCGTTATATTTACAAACCTGACCCAGGACCACCTCGATTACCACGGGGATATGGAGAGTTATTTTCTCTCCAAGAGAAGGCTCTTCACGGACTACGATTACGATTTTGCCGTAGTAAACTCGGACGATCCGTACGGTAGAAGGCTCCTGGAAGAGCTTGGGCGTAGAGCCCTCGGTTACGGTAGGGAAGGAGATCTCAGGATAATCGGCTTTGAAACGGATTTTGAGGGTTCTAAGCTCACCGTTGAATTCCTCTCAAAAGTTTTTGAGTTTAGGTCGAACCTGATAGGGGACTTCCAGGCTTACAACCTCTCCGCGGCCCTGACCTACGCGCTTAAGGTAGGTATAGATCCTGAAGTTATCCAAAGGGCGCTCGAGAGCGTGTACGTGCCGGGAAGGTTCGAGGTTTACAGATCTCCGAAGGGTTTCCTCGTTATTGTGGATTACGCCCATACCCCCGACGCTATCGACAACGTTCTGAGGACTGTAAGGAGGCTAGCTAAGGGTAGGGTTATAACTGTATTCGGCGCCGGCGGGAACAGGGACAGGGGGAAGAGACCTCTGATGGGTAAAGCGGCGGAGAGATGGAGCGACCTTCTTGTGGTTACATCCGACAACCCGAGGTTCGAGGACCCTAAAGGGATAATCGAGGATATACTCGAGGGCGTAAGGCAAAGGGACAGGGCCGTTGTGATCGAAGACAGGAGGGAGGCTATATCCGAGGCTGTAAACATGGCCAGGGAGGGGGACATCGTGGCTATCCTGGGGAAGGGACACGAAGAGTATCAGGAGATCGGAGGGGTAAAATATCCCTTCAGCGACGCCGAGGTGGTGAAAGAAATGATTCAAGGAGGTACTGATGTCCTGTGATTTTGAAGGGCTATACTACAACGTTAAACAGGAACTCCTCGATGTGTTCAGAGAATCGGACAAACCGGTGCCGAGGGTGAAGATAAGGGATCTGAAGTCGGCCCGCCTGTGCGGTCTCGTGAACTTGGCGAAGATGATCCTTTACTTCGAGACCCTCGGGATAGTGGTTATTGTAAACAAGGATGAGCCTTACCAGAACTGGGAGATAGACGTGCTCGCCCAGGTTCTGGACGTTCTATTTGAGCAGATATGAGGAAGTACATATACTTAGTAAGGCATGCCCAGAGTGAGTTCAACGAGAAGGGAATATTTCAGGGTAGGCTCGACAGCGATCTTACCCCCCTCGGGTTCGTTCAAGCTCGCCTTGTGGCGAAGTTTTTAGCTGACGAGGGCGTGGAGGTGGTTATAAGCTCACCCCAGAGGAGGGCCTACAAGACGGCCCTGACTATCTCGGACGTTCTGGATATAGACCTGGAGGTGGACGAGAGGATAAAGGAGATGTCCTTTGGCGTGCTGGAGGGGAAGAACTTCTGGGAGCTGTTCGAGAAGGAAAGGGATATGATGACAAGCTGGCTTAAGAACCCTGTTAAGTTTCCGCTCCCAACTCAGGAACCCATGGAGGCTTTCGAGAAGAGGGTGCTTTCCTTCCTGGAGGACCTCAAAGGCAGGAAGGAAAACAGGATAGCGGTGGTCGGCCACGGAGGGACCCTGCACGCTATGGTGTGTTTGTCGCTCGGCCTCGGTCTTGAGAAGCTCTGGCAGGTCCACATGGACAACACGGGGGTGAGCCTTCTAGAGATGGAGGGGGATAGCTTCAGGCTCGCTTACCTGAACAGGCTCTGCCACCTATTCTGAGAAGATGGGCTCTATTCTGGTCCTTATCCACTTCCTGTCCCACCACTCCAGTGGGGTTACCTCGTACCCGTCCACGAGTATTCCGAAGTGAAGGTGATCTCCGAAGGCGAGGCCAGTCGTGTCCGTATAGCCTATAACCTGCCCCTTTCTGACAACCTCTCCTTCCTTCACATTGAAGTCCGCAAGGTGGGCGTAGAGGCTCATAAGGCCGTACCCGTGGTCTATGATTATCGTATTCCCGTAGATGCCCAGATCTCCGGCGAAAACCACCTTGCCGCTGTTTGCAGCCACCACCCTAGCGTTCTTCACCGAGGCGAGGTCGTAGCCGAGATGCCAGCTTTTGCTTATCAGCTTCCCTCTGTATGTGTATCTCCTCCTCTCTCCATATCTTGAGAGGACCTTGCTGTTTCTGAGCTGAAGGAACTTCCCCTTCCAGAACCTCTGGGGCTCCGACCTGCTTCCTATCTGGCGTATCTTCTCCTCGTTCTGCTTTCTGATCTCCTCGTTCACCTTCTTAAAGAGGCTGACGAAGTCCGTATCCTCCAGCTCCCCGCCCAGTATGGTGTGCAGCTTCGGTGTTATTATCTTCTCCCTACCCTTTAGCTCTATCCAAACCGTCTTGAAGTTGTTCCTCTTTATTCCTGTCCCAAGAGGCAGAACGGTCTTGTTTCCCACCTCGTCTATGGCAACTATCTTTATAACGTCCTTCGGTGATGTGTTCACGGGAACCCCGAAGAGGGCTATATATACGTCTTCCCCTACCTTGTAGGATCTGAACCTCTCGCCCCCTACCTCGACGTAAAGCTCCACCGGTTCGCTCAGCCTGGCCCTTATCCCACCAGACCCGCCTTGGAGTACCGTATAGGGCGCATAGATGAGATGGATCCTCGGGGGTTGCGTATCTATCTTGGCCTTGAGCTCAAAGCTCTCCTTCAGGAGGAGAAATCTCCTGAGCTCTACCTCTACCCTTGCTTCGCCGTCCCTGAGTCCCAACTTTTTGGGCTCTACCGTAAACCTTACCTCGTTTACCCTGGAAGGCAGTTTTCCCTCAAACAGAACTACCTCTCTGCTCCCCTGAATGGCCCTGACGACCACCCTGTCCACGTAGGCCCTCGGCGACACTACTAGGCTGATCTCCTTCTTCTTAGGGAGTTTCTCCAGACTTTCCAGACCTTCAACTTTGGGCTTGAGGAAGAAGGTGTTGTAAAGGGTGAACCCTACAACCCCTATGAGGGCGAGGAATACCAGTGTCCTTATGAGCTTCTTAATCCCTCTCATTCCTTATCCCTATAGCAAACCAATCATCTTCCTCCAATATTCTATCCGGTGATAGACCCCTGCTACCGAGCATATCTAGGAACTCTTCGAGCTCCTCCCTTCTGTATATGCCCGAGAATATCGCGCATCTCCTGAAGATATGCCTCATGTTGTCCAGCTCTTCCTTGAATATGGGGAGCTCCAGGTTGGCAACGAGGAGATCGAACCTGTCCTTAATCTCCGAGGGTCTTGCAAGCCTGCATTCTATCTGTACCTCGTTCAGGCCCGCGTTCTCCTTACAGGAACGGACAGCATCCTCACTTACGTCTATACCCAGGACCCTGCTCGCACCCAGCTTCTTGGCAACTATGGAGAGTATCCCGCTGCCCGTTCCAACGTCTAAAACCGAGTCCCCTTCCTCCAGATACTCCTTTATGAGTTTTACGCAGAGCCTCGTTGTTGGATGGAGTCCCGTACCGAAGGCCATACCGGGATTTATGAACACGGGAACCTTCCAGGGAGGCATTATCACGAAGTCCTCTACATCCACAGGGCCGAAGCTCTCCCGCCAGCTCTTCCAATCCTCCGGCACCTCCTCCACCCTGCAGGGTTCTATACCTTCCAGAGGTTCGTATGAACCGATCACAACGCTATCATCTTTTCTCTCCAGAATCTCTAAAGGTAGTGGCCTTTCGGCGAGAAGCTCTCCCAGTTTATCCTCGGATAATGTGTACACAAACCTTTTCAAAAGACCTCCCTCAGGAAATCCAAGAGGACCCTGTTAAAACCCTCCGGGTTTTCGAAAGGAGGCAGATGGGCCGAGTTCTCCAGCTCCACGTAACGGGAGCCTCTTATCCTCTCGGCTATCTTCCTGACTATCTCAGGAGGCGTTACCTTCTCGTCGTCCTTCCCCGCCACCACTAAAGTGGGCAGGTCTATCTCAGGAAGCAGGTCTGTGTTATCCCTTCTCTCCGCAAGCGCCCTCAGGGTTTTAACTATCCCTTCCTTGGTAGCCTTCTCCATCATACATCTGAGACGGTTCATCTTCCTTTGATCCCTCTTAGTAGCTGGAGAGGTCTGGTTCTCCAGCATCATCTCTATAAGGAAGCCTGTTCCCTCCTCCTTTACCCTTCCTATCAGGTTGTAGCGTGCCTTCCTCCCTTCCTCCGTCTCCCCTTCAGCCCTCGTGGCAACGAAGACAAGGCCTGCCAAGAGCTCTCTGTACCTCCTAAAGAGGTCGAATATTATGTACCCTCCCATGCTGTCACCGACGGGAACGATCTTCTTAACTCCGAAGGAGTTTATCTTAGAGACCACGAAGTCTGTCAATCTCTCTACGCTCACCTCCCCTGCGAGAGGGGGTTCCTCACCGAAGCCCGGGTAGTCGAGGGCTAAGTAGGGTATTCCTTCCTTTTCAAATGCCTCGAACTGATAGATGAACATCTCCTTGCTGAGGGGAAAGGCGTGAAGGAAGAGGACAGCCTTGGGTATGTGGACCTTCATATTAAACCTCCTTACTTAGGAGCTTTTCCAAAAACTGGAGATCTTCCCTGTAAGTCACCTTAACGTTCCAGTAGGATCCCATAACTATTCCTACTTTGTAGCCGTATCTCTCTAAAAGGCTCGCGTCGTCCGTTCCGTAGAAGCCTTCGTTCCTTGCCCTGAAGTGACACTCCAGTAGGACCTTCCTTTTGAAGGCCTGCGGCGTCTGGGAGAGCCATATGTGGGAGCGGTCTATGGTTTTCAAGACGGTGTCGTGGGAGACCTCTTTCAGAGTGT
>WFPN01000085.1 GCA_015487535.1 Aquificaceae bacterium | reverse complement strand
TCCTTCCCCCCTCTCCCGTAGCAGACGGGACCTGGATCCGCACCCGCGCTCTGTGGCCCAACCCTGAGAATTCCTCCCTCGTCCACGTAGGCTATTGAACCTCCTCCCGCTCCTATGGTGTGTATATCCACCATGGGAACCTTTACGGGCATCCCTCCTATCTCGGACTCGGTGGTTAAGGTCGGCCTCCCGTCTATGAGAGAAACATCCGTGGAGGTTCCCCCCATGTCGAAGGTTATGAGCTTCTCAAGTCCTATCAGCCTCCCCAGATGCATCGCCGAGACCACCCCTCCCGCAGGGCCAGAGAGGACTGTCCTCACGGCCTCTTTTTTTACCACCTCCGTCGAGACTATCCCTCCGCTCGACTGCATGATCCTTAAGGTGTCTCCTTGGGAGAGGTTTCTTTCCAGGTAAGAGAGGTAGCCCTCCATCTTTGGGGAGACGTAGGCGTTTACAACGGTGGTTGAGGTCCTCTCATATTCCCTGAACTCGGGGAGTATCTCGTGGGAGAGGGAGATGTGAAGATGGGGGAGCTTTTTCTTCAAAATCCTTCCCACTTCCTTCTCGTGGACGGGATTGGCGTAAGAGTGGAGGAAGCAGACGGCGACCGACTCAACGCCAAGCTCTTTCAGCCTTTCGCAGATCTTCTCAACTTCCTCCGGAGATAGATTCTCCAGTATCTCCCCCCTGTAATCTACCCTGCACCTTACACCGAAGCGAAGATCCCTCGGAACCAATGGAGGGGGCTTCCTGTAGTGAAGGTCGTAAAGTCTCTTTCTGTTCTGCCTACCTATCTCTATAATGTCTTCGAAACCCTCGTTGGTTATCAGGGCTGTCTTCGCTCCCTTCCTTTCCAGAAGTGCGTTCGTGGCCACCGTGGAGCCGTGGACTATCCTCCTCCCCTTCCCTCCTATAATCGAGAGGCCCTGCACTACGGCCTCCGCGGGGTTGTGGGGAGTGGAGGGGACCTTCAAAACTTCCCACCTTCCGTCCTTCACGTAAACGAAGTCTGTGAAGGTCCCTCCCGTGTCGACTCCTACGATGAGCATGGAAATATTATCTCAGAACTCTCACCAGGAGCTTTGAGCTCCAGGGAAACAGCAGGGAGGAGAGGACCGCACTTATGAGTAGCTTCGCCCCCGTGGTCCCATCTATCAGCCCTGAGGACACCGCTATCTCCGTCCCCGCTATCATCAGTGTGAAGGGATAGGCCAGGAGTATGGAGGAGAGTAGAGACTCCTTAAGGCTGAAGCCTCCAAATAGAAGGATTACGGAGGGAGTTAATCTGACCAAAAGCATGAAGAGGAGCAGAAGAAATACATCCCTCACTACCTCCGGGCTGAGGGGCGGGAGTTCCATGACCATCCCCGTTTTTATGAAGAACACGGGGATGAGGAACCCGTATCCTATCGAGGAGAGCTTCTCCTCGAGGTCGTGCTTCTTCCTTATGAAGAAGGAGAAGATCATTCCCGCAAGGAAAGCACCAAGAACACTCTCCATTCCCACCAGATGGGCGAGGACCGAGGCTGTGAACATTAGGAAGAGGCTGAGCCTTATACCTATCGCGCTCGGATCCTCCTCGTAGGTCAGCTTCTTCACGAGCTCTGGAAACCACCATATGAGGAGCCTGACCCCATAGAAGAATAGGAAGAAACCCGTAAAGAATAGGGCTATCAACCTCATCTCCTTCAGGAACTCCGGCCATCCGTGGAAGCTCCCCACCTTCTCTATGAGCGTGAGAACGAATAGGCTGATTATCTCTCCTATTACGCCAAGGATCAGGACCCTCTTTCCGAAGCCCGAACCTCCCACGCCCATGTCCCTGAGGGTGGCCACCATGAGCCCAACGGATACGAGGGAAAGTATTAGGGCCACAGGTATGGGGATGTTCACAAGCACAGCCCCTACGATGGCGACGGAAAACGAGAGAACGCTGTAGGCCAGGTAAACCAGGAGCAGGCGTGTCTCTATCCTCTCGAGGAGGTTGAAGTCTATCTCAAGTCCCGCGAGGAACATCAGAAGCAGGAAGCCGAACTCGGAGAGGAAAACGATCACCTGGGGTAGCTCCTGGAAACCGAGAGCGTAGCCAAGGGCTAGGCCGAAGGCCAGTTCTCCCACCGGGACCGGCATTCTGAGTGTGCGGGAGAATACGGGGGCAAGGAAGGCGCTGAGGAAAACGATCAGCATCAAGATCTCAGCGTTCAAAGGAGACCTCCGGTATCAGAAGGGTTGTTATGGGGCTTTTCTTGGCAAGTATGTGAGGTGTGTAGGGTCTCCAGAACCTGGACCTTTTCCCGGGTGTGTATCCGAGGGCGAGGAGGTTGAAGTTTCCTTTAAGGAGCTTTAAGGTTTCCCTCACGGGATTCCCCTCCTTCCTTATAAGCTTCACCTCAACGGAGGTGCTCCTCTGGATCCTGTCCATGAAGCCCTTCAGGTTCTCCAGGAGCTCCTTCTCCTCCCTGGTCATCATCTTCTCTATGCTCGTAACCAGAAGTATGAAGATCCTGCTTCCGAACAGCCTCCCGAAGTCTATCGCAGAGGGTAGTAGGAAACCCAGAGCCTCCGTGTTCGCCGATATGAGTACGTTATCGTAGGGGAAACTGCCCCTGAGAAACAGGGAGGGTACGGTGGAATGCTCGAACACGTCGTCCACGTAACCTCCACTTCCGAAGACCAGCAGTCCGGCGTCCTCAACCTTCCAGGGGATCTCACAGTTTTCTTCCCACTCGCGTGCTCTGACCTTCTCCTTTACATACCGAAACTCCTCAAGATCCTGAGCTCCGCACACTATACCCTTGGTGCCCCATCTGAGGGGAAAGTTAGGCTCCCCCTGAGTTACCGATCCAACGAAGAGCTCCACCTGTGAGGGTTCGCCGACCACAAGCAGTCTGTCTCCCGGCTGGACCCTTATGTCGGTCATAGGTAGGATTATCTTTCCCTCCCTGTATATCATCGCTATCCTGACGTTTCTCTGCCTAAGATCTCTGAGCCTCAGGTACGCGGCAGGAGATCCCTCGGTGATGAGGACCTCCACGATCTCTCCCTTCCTCAAGCCTATACCGACCGGATAGTTCACCACTCCCCTACCCTTGAGAAGGTTCCTGAGGATCGCCCCCAGGACGTCCGGAACGGAGATAACCTCTATCTTCAACTCCCTGAACTCCTTTACCTGTGGCCTCTCCTTTGCCACGAACACGAAGATCCCGTCAAAGCCGAAGGCTTTCCTGAGAACCCTCGCTATGCTTAGAGTTCTCTCCTCATCGAGGAATGAGATTACCGCCTCAACCTCTTCGAGCTTTATCTTCTCCTTCCATAGGTCTATGTCGGTGGCGCTCCCCGGAACTACCCTTAGGTTCTCTATATCCTTTTCCTTGCTAAGGAAGCTCTTTAGCTTCTCTCCCTCCTTCTCGACCACTATTACGTCCGAGAACTTGGAGACTATTTCCGTTATCTCCTCCACGTATCTACCGAGCCCGAGGAGAACCACGCTCATATCCCCAGCCTCCTCCCCAGCTCGGTGGCAAGCTCCTTGAGGGTTTCGATCCCCTCCACATCTCTCTCCCTCATGGGAACTTCCACTATCTTCAGTCCTGAGAACTTCTCCCTTATCTCCTTTAGGTACATCCTCTCTTGGGCCTTCCTCATTAAGAGGAAGCTGTCGGTGGTATCCGGTGGTAGAACCTTGTTCACAAAAAGGTACTCGACTTCTAGATTTAACCTTCCCAGCTCGGCGATCAGCCTTTTGGTTTCCATTATGGGGAGCTTTTCAGGTATCAGGACCGGAATAAAGAGGGTCTTTCTCGAGAAGAGAAGATCGGAAAATCGTGAGAACCTTTCCCTCCTCTCTTTCAAGACTTCCAAGATCCTCTCGTCTCTAGACTTAAGCCCTCCGGCTTCCCTGAACTTCTGGGCCTCCATCCTTTTCTTGAGGAGCTCCTCTAACCAACCGCCAACCCTTCCCACGGTCCTGAGCATATTGAGCGTGTGCCCCGTGGGAGCCGTATCCACCACAAAGTGGTCGTAAGTT
>WFPN01000084.1 GCA_015487535.1 Aquificaceae bacterium | reverse complement strand
GCTCTGAAGCTCGGTTTAGCTGCAGGAGTTCTGTCTATCGGTGCATCACTCGCCGGTGCTGCTGAGGTTCCAAAGCTCACACCGGAGGAGATGAAGAAGGCATCTCAGATATTCTTTGACAGATGCGCTGGTTGTCACGGGATGCTCAGAAAGGGTGCTACTGGACCGGCACTAACACCGGACATAACCAGACAGAGGGGCCTCAAATATCTGGAGACCATAATCACCAACGGAACGCCCGGCGGAATGCCGGACTGGGGAAGACAGGGGATACTAACAAAGGACGAGATAAAGCTACTCGCAAAGTTTTTGATGCACGAACCTCCAGAGCCTCCGCTTATGTCCCTAGCTGATATGAAGAAGTGGTGGAAGGTCTATGTGCCGCCTGAGGCGAGACCCAAGAAACCTGAACACAACCTGAACTGGAAGAACTTCATGGGCGTGATACTCAGGGACGTGGGTAAGGTGGCGATAATCGACGGGGACACTAAGAAGCTGGTCAGCATAGTGGACACCGGCTTTGCGGTTCACATATTCAGGTCTTCGGGAACCGGCAGGTACTTCCTGACGATAGGTAGGGACGGAAAGGCAACCCTTATAGACCTATGGCTCAAAAAGCCAGACAAGGTAGCCGAGGTTAAAGTCTGTTACGATGCGAGGTCCATAGACACGAGCAAGTACAAGGGGCCCAAGGGTGATTACATGGACAAGCTCGCTATAGTCGGGTGTTACTGGCCCCCCAGCTTCGTAATCCTGGACGGGCAGACCCTCGAGCCTCTAAAGATAGTGGATACAAGTGACTACACCTGGGATACCAACGAATACGTCAGGGAGGCGAGGGTGGCATCCATAGTGGCCTCGCACCACGATCCAGAGTGGATAGTGAGTGACAAGGAGCCCGGAAAGGTATGGATAGTGAACTACCAGGATCCAACTAACCTAAGGATACACCTCATAGACGCTGAGAGGTTCCTGCACGACGGGGGATGGGACCTTTCCAAAAGGTACTTCCTCGTTGCGGCCAACATGAGGAACAAGATAGTGGTCATAGACTCGGTAGAGAAGAAGTTCGTGGCCGAGATAGAAACGGGCGTCAAGCCCCACCCCGGAAGGGGAGCGAACCTGGTTCATCCCAGGTACGGGCCTATATGGTGCACAGGACATCTCGGTTCCAACAACGTCGCCTGCATAGGGACGGATCCCCAGAACCGTTCCAGGTACGCCTGGAAGCTGGTGGCGAACATCGAGCTACCCGGACCTGGCGGCGGGACACTCTTCATAAAGACCCACCCCAACTCCCCCCACATATGGGTCGATAGGACCCTGAGCGCGGATCCCAAGCTCCAGAGACAGCTCTACGTTATAGACAAAGACAGCCTGAAGGTTATAAAGACCATCAACGTTATAGAAGAACTCAAGAAGAAGGGCTACAGGAACATAGACGGAAGGGTCGTCCACCCCGAGTTCGACATGCACGGCAAGGAGGTCTGGGTGTCCGTATGGGGAAGGAAGGACAAGCCCACCGCGATAGTGGTCTTCGATGACAGGACCATGAAGATAAAGAAGGTGATAACCGGAGACTGGGTAAGGACACCCACCGGCATATTCAACGTTTATACAACGACCAACGACATCTACTGAGGTGATGAGATGGCCTCTCTCATCTCACTTCGCTCCCTCGCCCCCTCCCTTTCCCTCCTTTTTCTCTTTTCCTTCGCCGGTGATGGGAGAGGTCTATATCTCAAATACTGTGCATCCTGTCATCACGAAGATAGGATAGGAAGGACCGCCCCTCCTCTACTTCCAGAGTTCTTGAGGAGATACCCGGACGAAAAGATAGAAAAGGTTATAAGGGAGGGAATACCCGCCTCGAACATGCCTGCCTTTAGCTTCCTCACAAAAGAAGAGGTAGAGAAGATACTCGGCTACCTAAGATCACCCTCCCCTAAGATCGAGTACACCTTGGAGGATATCCGAAGGAGCCGTGTAGAGCTGAAGGGCCCTAATAAGGAGCTGCCAATAAGGGACGTTAAGAACCTTGTGGTCGTTGTGGACAAGGGTGCCAAGGAGGTGTGGGTAGTCGAGGGGACGCGTATTCTCGACAAGTTCAAGCTCTCCAACGTTCACGGGGGCGTGAAGTTCTCCCCCGACGGCAGGGATTTCTACGTTCCTTCGAGAGACGGATGGATAGCCCACTACAGCGTAGAGGAGGGAAGACTTAAGGAGAAGATAAGAGCCTGTATATACCTAAGGAACATAGCCCTGTCCCGGTCAGGAAATGTGCTCGCTGCGAGCTGCGTCCTGCCCGAGAGCTTGGTCCTCATGGACAGGAACCTGAGGCTTCTGAAGAGCATAGAGCTGAGGGGAAGGCCGAGCGCAGTTTACGAGCTGGTAAAGAGAGGGGGGTTTTTGCTCGCCTTCAGAGACAGACCGTTCGTGGCTTTTGTGAGCGAGGAAGGTGAAATCTCTTACAGAGATATAGAGGCTCCCCTCGAGGACTTCTTCATAGACCCCCTCGAGAGGTTCCTGGTTGGGAGTTCAAGGGGAGAGGGTAAGCTGGTCGTTTACGAGCTGGACTCCTTGAAGAAGGTCTTTGAGAAGGGAGTTCCCGGACTTCCCCATCTCTTTTCTGCGAGCTTCTGGTACTCGGGAGGGAACTTCTACTTCGCCACACGGCACGTGGGTTCTACCAAGGTGAGCATCTGGAGGATGTACAGCTGGGATCTGGTTAGAGAGATAGACACTAAGGGAAAGGGCTTCTTCGTGAGGACGGGATCCAACATACCCCATCTCTGGATAGACAACGGGGACGGCAGCTTTGTCCTCCTCGATAAAAAGACCCTTGAGATCAAGAGATTACAGATCTCTGAAGGGGGCAGGGCAACCCACGTTGAGTTCTCCCACGACGGTAGGTTCGCTTACGTGAGCGTTGTGGGAAGGGAAGGGGGACTTTACATATACGATCCATTGAAACTAAGACGTGTAGGAAAGCTACCCGCGAAGTATCCGGCAGGAAAGTACAACCTCGTGAACAAGAACCGGAGCTTTACCCCGGCACAGCTCGGATACCAGGTGTTCATGGAAAAATGCTGGGGCTGTCATCATACGACCAGGGAAGCCTTCGGGCCTTCGCTTAGGTGGATAGCCAAGCACAGGAGCAAGGAAGAGATAGTCTCGCAGCTGGTAAATCCCGAGGAGACGGCGAAGCTCCTGGGATACGGCAGGAACGCCATGCCCAAGATAGACCTCTCCCCGGAGGAGATCGAGGCGATACTCTCCTTCGTGGAGAGCCTGAGGGGGAACAGGTATGCTAAGGCTGAGTGAGTTCATAAGGAAGGCCCTGAGCAACGAGGACTACAGACCCTTTCAGGGTGTGATACTCATATGGAACCTCACGAATAGATGCAACCTCTACTGCAAGCACTGCTACTCGGCCGCAAACCAGGATACCAAGGGCGAGCTCTCCTTTGAAGAGATAGGCAGGATAGCCGAAGAGCTGGTCGATGAAGGGGTGAAGTTCGCTATCCTTTCAGGCGGGGAACCCCTCCTGAGGGAGGACGTGTTCGAGATAGCAGAGCTTCTGAGAAACAAGGGGATAAGAATCTACCTCTCCACGAACGGCCTCCTGATAAGGGAGGAGAACGTCGGCAGGATAAAGGAGAGCTTCGACTACGTGGGTGTGAGCCTGGACGGGACGCCGGAGATACACGACAGCTTCAGGGGAAAGAAACACTCCTTCGAGGAAGCTCTAAACGCCCTCATCCTCTGCAGGAGGGAGGGTGTAAGGGTAGGTCTGAGGTTCACCCTGACGGACAGAACGGCGGACTCCCTTCCTTTCATCTTCGACCTGGTTGAGGAGATGCAGATTCCAAAGCTCTATATATCCCATCTAGTCTATGCCGGCAGGGGAAGGAGGCTGAGGGACGTTGAGAGGAGTAGGTACAGGGAACTAGTTGAGTTCATAGTTGGAAAGGCCTTCGAGTTTATAGAAAAAGGGAAGAACATAGACGTAGTTACAGGCAACAACGAAGCGGACGCGGTTATCCTCCTAAAGGAGTTCGAAAGGAGGTTCCCGGAGAGGAGCGAAAAGCTCTGGAGAATACTAAAAGAGTGGGGCGGAAACCAGGCGGGCGTCAGGCTCGTGAACATAGACTTCAGGGGTAACGTGAAGCCCGACCCCTTCTTCCCTCACAGCATTGGAAACCTAAGGGAGAAGAGTTTCTCCCGCATATGGAACTCAAACGGTCTTCTCTCAAAACTCAGGGAGAGGCCCAGGAGTATAAAGGGAAGGTGCTCGGAATGTCCTTACCTGGAGATCTGTAACGGAAACTCGAGGGCAAGGGCCTACTTCGCCTTCGGGGATTACTTCGCGGAGGACCCGGCATGCTATATCTGATAGTCCTCTTCCTGTTTGCCCTCGCATACGCGGAGAAGGTTTACGTCGTTGAGAGGGAAAGGGGTTCGGTTGCCGTAGTGGAGGGGGACAGACTTAAGAGTGAAGTAAGGGATCTGGGTGATCTCAACCACGCTACCATCAAGTTCTTCAACGGAAACGCCTACGTGGTCAGCAGAGATGGGTTTCTATCCAGGATAGATACGCGGGATGATAGACTCCTGGGAAAGGTTAAGGTAGGGGAGAGCGCTATAGGTTTCACCTTCTGCAAGGGCAAGATAGCCGTGGCAAACTACGCTCCCCACACGGTCGTCTTCCTCAGCCCTGGGCTCCAGGTTCTCTACAGGATAGAGACGGGCTCTAGAAACGTGGGGATAAAGTCCCACGAGAAACTCCTCCTCTTCTCTCTCATGGACAGGGACGAGATCTGGGCGGTGGACTGTGAAAGCTACAGGAGGATCAAGGTATTTGAGCACGTTGGGGAGATGCCCTTCGACGCCCTTCTGGCCGCAGGTAGTTACCTGGTTGGCTTCTTCAAAGAGAGCTCGGTGGGAGTTGTAAGCTTGAAGGACCTCACCTACAGGAAGGTAAGGTTCAGGTCCAGAGAGAACGAGGTAGTCCTCAAGATACCCCACTTCGGCCTATGGGGGGTTTACGGGGATGTGGCGTACGTGCCCGCTGTGGGCGAGAGGAAGGTTCATCTGGTCAGCCTGAAGGACTTCTCCTACAAGGGGAGCATAGATCTTCCCGGGTTTCCCGTGTTCGTATCCGTATCGCCGAACGGCAGATACGTGGCCGTAAACTACAGCGGGGACAAGGAGGACTTCCTGACCATCATAGACAGGGAAAGCGGAAAGATCGTAGGGACGAAGAAGCTCGGCAGGAGGATACTCCACTTCAGGTTCACCCCGGACGGCAGGTTCATATACCTGTCCTCTTACTTCGAGAACAAGCTGAAGAAGGTCAGCGTTCCACAGCTCGACTTGATCCTGGAGATTACGGTTCCAACGCCCTCGGGCGTCTTCATCAAGGGAGGTTGAGCCATGGGGAAGGTTTATCTGGTAGGTGCAGGTCCGGGAGACCCAGAGCTGCTTACCCTAAAGGCGGTTAAGGTGATCTCGGAGGCCGACGTCATACTCTACGACAGGCTCGTCAGTGAAGAGGTTCTGAACTATGCGGAACCGGACTGCAAGCTGGTTTACGTAGGGAAGGAGGACGGAAAGCACACGCTGCCTCAGGAGGAGATAAACAAACTCCTAGTTTACTACGCCAACGTGTACGAGAAGGTGATCAGGCTTAAAGGGGGCGACCCCTTCGTGTTCGGGAGGGGTGGAGAGGAGGCCCTATACCTGAAGGAGCACGGCGTCCCTTACGAGATAGTGCCCGGGGTAAGTTCCATCTACGCTGTCCCGGCCTACGCCGGGATACCTCTTACCTTCAGGGGTGTAGCCTCCTCGTTCGCCGTCGTGACGGGACACGAGTGCACGGGTAAGGAGAAGAGGATCGACTGGAGATCCTTCAAGGGCATAGACACGCTGGTCGTGCTCATGGGCGTCAGAAACAGGCAGAGGATAGCGAGGGAACTGCTCGAGGCCGGCAGGAGCCCTGAAGAGCCGGTGGCCTTCGTTGAGAGGGGAACGACGAGCGAGCAGAGGGTGGTCCTTTCGACCCTAAAAGAGGTGGCGAGCAGCCCTCCAGAGGTAAAACCTCCCGCGGTCATGGTCGTGGGTGAGGTGGTCAGGCTGTCCGTGGACATAGGTGAGCTTCTGGAGAACCTGAAGGAGTTGGAGGGGGTGTACCATGCTTAGGGAAGCTCTCCTGAGAGAGATCCAGTCTCACATACCCCTGGTAAAGAGACCCTTTCTCAGTATTGCGGAAAGGCTCGGCGTTGAGGAGAAGGAGGTCATAGAGGAGATAAGGAAGCTCAAGGAGGATAGGGTGGTCAGGCAGATATCCCCTATCTACGATACGAGGGCGGCGGGTTACGACAGCTCACTCGTGGCCTTCAAGGTTACTCCAGAGAGGGTAGAGAAAGTAGCAGGGATCATCAACTCCCACCCCGGCGTGAGCCACAACTACGAGAGGGATCACGAGTTCAACCTGTGGTTCACCCTGGCTGTCCCCCCCGACGGAGAGCTTAGCCTAGAGGAAACAGTATCCCTGATCGCCAAGCTCGGAGAGGTGGAGAGCTACGCTTTCCTCAGAACTGTGAAGACGTACAAGATAGGCGTAAAGCTGGACTACAGGGAGCTGAACGAGAGGGAAGAGGTTAAGATCTTGGAGAGCAAGAAAGCGGAGATAACGGCACTGGAGAGGGAGGTTATAAAAATCTCCCAGAGAGACGTTCCCCTTGTGGAGAGACCTTTCAAAGAACTCGCCGAGAGGGTCGGGATATCGGGGGAGGACTTTTTAAATACGCTGAGGAGTTTGAAGGAGAAGGGAGTTATGAGGAGGTTCTCAGCCATACTCTTTCACAGAAAGGTAGGGTTCAGGGCCAATGGCATGGCCGTGTGGAAGGTTCCGGAGGACAGGATAGACGAGGTTGGTCTCTACCTTGCTTCATTCAAGAGCGTATCCCACTGCTACCAGAGAACCACCAACGAGCACTGGGGCTACAACCTCTTCTCCATGATACACGGCAGGACAAAGGAAGAAG
>WFPN01000083.1 GCA_015487535.1 Aquificaceae bacterium | reverse complement strand
GAACCATAATCCACAACATAGAGCTAAAGCCCGGCAAAGGCGGTCAGCTGGTGAGGTCCGCGGGAACAGAGGCCCAGATACTCGGAAGGAGCGGAGACTACGTCCAGATAAGGCTACCCTCGGGAGAGGTTAGGCTCGTTCACGAGAGGTGCATGGCTACCATAGGTAAGGTGGGCCTCGCGGAGCACGAGCTCATAAAACTCGGGAAGGCAGGAAGGGCCAGGTGGCTCGGCTGGAGGCCCCACACGAGGGGAACTGCCATGAACCCTGTGGACCACCCCCACGGAGGTGGTGAGGGAAGGACGAGGGGTAAGCACCCCGAATCCCCCTGGGGATGGAAGACCAAGGGATACAAGACGAGGAGAGGCAAGAAGTATTCTGACAGGTTTATCATAACGCGTAGAGACGGGAGGCCGCTCTGATGGGTTTTAAAGGCGCTTGGAACAAGAGGAACAGGCTGATAGAGGATCTAGATACCTTCTACAAGCTCTACAAGAGGATCCACAGGCTTCACAAGAAGGTGAGAGAAGCCCAGAAGAAGGGAGACCCAGAGCTGATAGAGAGGAGGATCAAAAAGTACGAGGAAACCTACGAGCAGTTCAGGAGTTTGGTAAACAAGAAGGCTTGGGTCCATCCCAAGCTCTGGAGGAAGATAAAGCAGATGAACGAATCCGGAGAGAGGAAGGTGGTCAAGACCTACTCGAGATCCTCCACGATAATCCCGGAGTTCGTGGGACACACCATAGCGGTCCACAACGGGAAGACCTTCGTTCCCGTCTATATAACCCAGGAGATGGTGGGACACAAGCTTGGGGAGTTCGCCCCTACCAGGACATTCAGGGGCCATCCCGAGAAGACCGCGAAGGTGGTCAAGAAGAAGTGAGGTGTAAAGGATGGGACAGCTGAAGATAAAGGACAAGAGCCAAAGGGAAGGCTACAGAGAAGGTGAGGCGATAGCGATCCTCAGATACGCCAGGATCTCACCCCTTAAAGCGAGGCTCGTTCTCAGCCAGATCCACGGCAAGGACGTGGGAGAAGCCCTGTACCTTCTGAAGGTTATGCCAAAGAAGGCGGCCCGCATAGTCGAGAACGTCCTCAAGAGTGCGATAGCGAACGCGGAGCAGAAGGGTCTTGATTTAGATAGGCTCTACATAAAGAAGGCGGTCGCGGACAGGGGGCCTATGTTCAGGAAGTGGCTTCCCAGGGCCCACGGGAGGGCCACGATGCTCAGGAAGAGGCTCTCTCACATCACTATAGTCCTTGCAGAGAGAGAGGAAGAGGAGGCTGATTGATGGGACAGAAGACGCACCCTATAGGCTTCAGGCTCGGCGTTACGAAGACGTGGGACTCCAAGTGGTACGCCCCAAAGGGTGAGTACGCCAAGACCTTACACGAGGATCTGAAGATAAAGGAGTATATCAAGAACAGGTACAAGGTGGCGGGGATATCGAAGATAGAGATAGAGAGGATAGTGGACAAGCTAAAGATAAGGATACACGCCTCGAGGCCTGCGATAATAATAGGGCGTAAGGGTCAGGAGGTTGAGCTCCTGAAGAAGACCATAGAGAAGATGATCCCCGGTAAGGAGATAACTATAAACGTAACCGAGGTCAGGGTTCCAGAGCTCGACGCCCAGCTGGTAGCGGAGGACATAGCCCTCCAGATAGAGAGGAGGGTATCCCATAGGAGGGCGATGAAGAGGGCGATAGACAACGCTCTGAAGGCTGGAGCCAAAGGTGTTAAGGTCCAGGTTAAGGGAAGGATAGGTGGGGCGGAGCTTGCGAGGAAGGAGTGGTTCCTCGTGGGAAGGATGCCCCTCCAGACCCTAAGGGCCGACATAGACTACGGCTTTGCGACTGCCTACACCAAGTACGGGATACTGAGCGTTAAGGTGTGGATATACAAGGGAGACATCCTCAAGGAAGGTAAGGAGGAGGTCCTCAAGAAGATAGAGGAGGACCTCGCGAAGGTCTCTCAGGAGGTTTAAGAGATGTTTCTCCAGCCGAAAAAGACCAAGTTCAGGAAGCAGCAGAGAGGAACCCTCAAAGGTAAGTCCCTCAGGGGAAACAGGATAGCCTTCGGTGAGTACGGGATACAGGCTCTCGACAGGGCCTGGATAACCCAGAGGCAGATAGAGGCGGTGAGGGTTGCCCTCGTGAGGGCACTCAGAAAGGGAGCTAAGGTCTGGATAAGGATATTCCCCGACAAGCCCTACACCAAGAAGCCCAACGAGGTCAGGATGGGTGGAGGAAAGGGTGATCCTGAGGGCTTCGTGGCAGTGGTGAAGCCCGGAAGGATAATGTTCGAGTTCTCGGGAGTTCCCGAGGATTTGGCCGAAGAGGCTTTCAGGCTGGCGTCCGCCAAGCTCCCGATAAAGACGAGGCTCGTCAAGGCTGGAGGTTTCACCCTATGAAGGCGGCTGAACTGAGGAAGATGAAGATAGAGGAGCTTAAGAAGAAGGCGGACGAGCTCAAGATGGAGCTTCTGAAGCTGAGGTTCCAGCAGAAGATATCCGGGCTCGATAACCCCATGGCGATAAGGAACCTCAGAAAAGACATAGCGAGGGTTCTGACCGTTATAAGGGAGAAAGAGCTGAGAGGTGAAGGCTGATGGCTGAGAAGAAGTGGAACGAGAAGAGGAAATATCTGGTTGGGACCGTGGTTTCGGACAAAATGGACAAGACAGTTGTGGTCAAGGTGGACAGGAGAGTTCCCCATCCCTTGTACGGTAAGCACATAATAAAGAGCAAGAAGTACCACGCCCACGACGAGAAGAACGAGTGCAGGGTGGGGGACGTGGTGGAGATAAGGGAGACGAGGCCCCTTTCGAAGACCAAGAGGTGGGTCGTGGTCAGGATAATCCAGAGGGCCAGGAGGGCCGAAGAGGTTCTATCTCAGGAGTCCTGAGCGCTTTATTTTTTCTCCTCCCTGCCTATCTTTAACTTCATGGTAAGGTATCTGCTCTACGTTGTGGCTGTTTTCATTGTAGCCGACCATATTTACACCCACTGGGGCCCAGAGATAATAAACTGGACCGCGAGCAAGTTCTTGGGGAGGCAGGTAACCATCGTTGAGGAGGCTCCGTACAGGGAGAGCATAATAGACAAGACGGTGAAAACTATAAAAGAAAAGGTCAAGGAGCTTCGGAGGTAAGCCATGGAAGGGTTCAAGTTCAACACGATCGAGGAGGCTGTAGAGGATATTAAAAAGGGGAAGATGGTGATCGTTGTGGACGATCCCGACAGGGAGAACGAAGGCGACCTCGTTATGGCCGCCGAGAAGGTAACCCCGGAGGCTATAAACTTCATGGCCAAGTACGGAAGGGGTTTAATATGCCTCTCCCTCACACCCGAGAGGTGTGAGGAGCTCGACCTTTACCCCATGGCCCACAGGAACACCGACCCGAAGGGAACTTACTTCTGCGTATCTATAGACGCCCATCCCAAGCACGGGACCACAACAGGTATATCAGCCTACGACAGGGCGAAGACCATAAAGCTAGCCATCAGCCCGGAGGCGAAGCCTTCGGACTTCATAAGGCCGGGGCACGTGTTTCCCTTAAAGGCACGGCCCGGTGGGGTTCTGGAGAGAGCCGGCCACACCGAGGCCTCGGTGGATCTTGCTAAGCTTGCGGGCCTGTATCCGGCGGGCGTGATATGCGAGATCATGAAGGAAGACGGGACGATGGCGCGGCTCCCGGACCTGATGGAATTCGCTAGGGAGCACAACCTCAAGATAATCACGATAGCTGACCTAATAAGGTACAGGCTGAGAAAGGAGAGGCTCGTTGAGAGGGAGGCCACTGCCCATCTCCCGACCCCGTGGGGAGTCTTCAAGATACACGCATACAGGCACAAGCTCACCGGTGAGGAGCAGGTGGCCCTTACGATGGGAGAGTGGAGGGAAGACGAGCCGGTTCTCGTGAGGGTCCACTCCGAGTGCCTAACGGGAGACGTCTTCAGATCTATGAGGTGTGACTGCAGGCCCCAGCTGGAGAAGGCCCTCGAGATGATATCGAAAGAGGGTAAGGGCGTTCTCGTTTACATACTGGGGCACGAGGGAAGGGGCATAGGTATAGCCAACAAGATAAAGGCCTACGAGCTGCAGGAGAAGGGCTACGACACGGTAGAGGCCAACGAGAAGCTGGGATACCCGCCGGATCTCAGGGATTACGGTGTGGGCGTTCAGATACTCCTCGACCTTGGCGTGAGAAAGATGAGGCTCATGACCAACAACCCGAGGAAGATAGTGGCCCTCGAGGGCTTCGGTCTCGAGATAGTGGAGAGGGTTCCCATAAAGATCGAACCCACCCCCCACAACAGGGTCTATCTTTCTACCAAGAAGAAGAAGCTGGGGCACATGTTTTAGGAGGTTTTGTAATGGCAGACTTCAGGAAGGCAGGGCTGGATAGAGGAGACATAAGGGCGGAGCTCAAGAACTTCCTGCTCTCCATAAGGATAAGGAGGGAAGAGTACCTCAACATAATAGACGAGCTCGAGCCCGACGAGCTGGAGTTCGATCTGAGGGAGTACGAGGAGTACTTCCAGAAGGAGGTAAAGCCCCTCTACGAGAAGGCCCACTCCATAGGGGTGAAGAGTCTCGTGGAGCTCGCAGAGGAGGTTAAGGAAGTTTACGAGGACCTTATGAGGATAATAAGAGAGAAGCTGGCTGATGGAAAACAAGGAAAGTGAAGATAGAAAGATATTAGAGGAGTTTGAAAGATCCTTTGAAGTCCTAACCATACGGGACGAGGCCCAGATAGAGAGGGAGCTGAGGAAAGGCCCCAGGTACCTCAGGTTCTCCCCCATAATTGAGAAGGCCTTTCTGAACTACTACCTGACCAAGTATATCTGGCAGATAAGGCTCGCGGTGCTCCTCGGCGTTATCATGTACGCCGCCTTCGGTCTGCTAGACTTTTACGTTTTCCCCGAAAAGAAGGAGGTCATGTGGACCATAAGGTACGCTATCGTATGCCCGCTGGGCATAGCCTTCTTCCTGCTCACCTACAAGATCAGGGAGGAGTGGCTCATACACACCCTCCATACGCTCCTCGTGGTAATCGCCGGCCTTGGGATAATAGTGATGATAGCGGTTGCGCCCCCGGAGAAGGCGTTCCTTTACTACGCAGGTCTCATGCTCGTCGTCTTCTACGCATACACCCTCTCTGCCCTGAGGTTCTACTACGCACTCTTTGCCTCCCTTATGGTAACCGTCCTCTACCCAATAGTAGATCACATGCTGGTTGGGACTTCCCTGGACCGGCTGATAACCAACATGTTCTTCCTGACCTCGGCCAACCTTATGGGTATGCCCGTCAGCTACCTGTGGGAGCATCACATCCGCCGGGACTTCCTTCTGGCCATGCTTCTGGCCTTAGAGAAGAAGAAGACGGACCAGCTAAACAGGAAGCTCAGGGACATATCTTACATAGACGGGCTTACCGGAGTCGCCAACAGGCTCAAGTTCGAGGAGTACTTCAGGAGGGAGTGGGATAGGGCTAAGAGAACTAAGAGGCCCATATCCCTTCTGATGATAGACATAGACTTCTTTAAGAACTACAACGACCTGCTGGGCCATCTGGAGGGGGACGCATGTCTGAAGCGTATAGCACAGGCCCTGAGCAGGCATCTGAGGGCGGGTATGGACCTGGTCGCCAGGTACGGAGGGGAGGAGTTCGTTGTTGTGCTCCCCGAGACCGACCTCTCTCAGGCTAAGAAGGTGGCCGACAGGATAAGGGAGGACGTCCTGAGGCTCAACATACCCCATCCGGCATCTAAGGTCTCAGACAGGGTTACCGTGAGCATAGGTGTTGCGAGCATGGTTCCCAGGGACAGCCTGAAGAAGGAGGTTCTCATAAACATGGCCGACAAGGCCCTGTACGCTGCTAAGAAGGGGGGTAGAAACAGGGTAGAGGTATTCACCTTCAGCGAGGAGCCCGCTTGAGCCCTTTAAGGAAATCCGCTACCTCCCTGTGTCCGTAAGACTCAGCCAGGTCAAGGGGGGTTAGGCCCTCATCATCCCTGACCTCGGGATCTGCACCGTTCTCTACCAGTACCCTGACCACGTCGAGATGTCCGTTCGCTGCCGCCACGTGAAGGGGAGTCAGCCCAACCCCGTTCTTCGCATTCACCTTGGCCCCGTGTTTTATGAGTAGGATAACCACATCCCTGTAGCCGTTCCTCGCCGCAAGGTGGAGGGGAGTCCATCCGTTTAAATTCTTCGCGTTCACATCCGCCCCGCTCTTTATAAGGAGCTTCACGACCTCGAGATGGCCGTTGTTGGCTGCAAAGTGAAGCGGCGTGGCCCTGTACCTGTCCCTAGTGTTCGGATCGGCGCCCTCATCAAGTAAGAACCTGACTATCTCGAGGCGGCCGAGCTCGGCCGCGTGATGGAGGAGGGTGGCCCCCTCAAAGTCCCTGATCTCCTGCTTACTGTCTCTTACTAACCGCTTCAGTTGGTCGAGCTTTCCCTCTTCAACCAGCCTGAAGGGATCTTCTGATGAAAGAACTAACCCGGTAAGCAGCAAGGCCGGAAGGAAAAACCTCATAGATTATCTCAGCTCGCTTTTGCCCCCTCTTTCAGATCCCTGTCCGGGACTATCAGGGACATGGTGTTGCCGTCCGAGAGGGCGAGTATCATTCCCTGAGACTCTATCCCGAATATCTTTCTGGGCTTCAGGTTTGCCACCATGAGTATCTTCTTGCCGACGAGCTCCTCGGGAGAGTAAAACTTGGCTATACCCGCCACCACGGTCCTCTCCTCGTCTCCTAAGGAGAGCTTTAACTTCAGGAGCTTCTCGGAGCCCTCGACCTTTTCAGCTTCCAGGACCTTGGCAAGCCTCAGATCCAGCTTTAGGAAGTCCTCTATACCTACGTAGTTTTTCTCTTCCATGGGACTCACTATTATATGACAGAAGACATCAAAAAGCCCAGGGCTTGCTGATAGAATGGCTACAAAACCACAGGAGGAGGTGGAAATCATGGCGGAAACGGTAACCCTGAAGGGAAATACAGTGAGCCTTGTCGGACCTGCGTTGAACGTTGGGGACGAAGCTCCCGAGGCTGTAGTTGTCACCACGGACCTTCAGGAGAAGAGGATAGGTGGGGCTAAGGGTAAAGTCCAGCTCATAATAACGGTTCCCTCCCTCGACACTCCAGTATGTGAGACAGAAACCAAGAAGTTCAACGAGATGGTTCAGGGCCTAGGGGATAAGGTGGATGTCACCGTCGTTTCTATGGACCTGCCCTTTGCGGAGAAGAGGTTCTGTGAGAGCTTCAGCATAGGGAACGTAACCGTGGCTTCTGACTTCAGGTACAGGGACATGGAGAAGTACGGGGTTCTTATAGCGGAAGGAGCCCTGAAGGGTATCCTGGCGAGGGCCGTGTTCATAGTGGACGCTGAAGGTAAGATAGCCTACAAACAGCTCGTTCCGGAGATAACCCAGGAGCCCAACTACGACGAGGTGATGGACAAGCTCAAGTCCATGGTATGAACCAAGTCCATGGTATGAACTCTGCCGGGGCTTTTGCCCCTTTTTAGAATATTTCCTCCAGCTTTACCTCAAACCCTTCTATCACCTTGGATTTTATCTCCCTTTTTCCCTCTCCGGTACACCCCTCATCGTATATCTCGTACTTACCCTCCTTGTTTAAAACCAGAACCTCCACACACTTCATCTCCGGGTAAACGAGCCAGAACTCTTTAACTCCAAACTTCTCGTAAACATCCTTCTTCTCGAGAGTGTCCCTTCCCAGTGTTGAAGGTGATACGACCTCGACCACCAGGTCTGGAGGACCGAATATAGCTCTGTCCTCGTCTATTATCTCCTCTCGCTCCTTAGATACGAAGACTATATCGGGCTGGAGGACGAACTTCTCCCCTAAAACCACGTCAACAGGGGCGTAGAAGACTTCCCCGAGCTCTTTACTTCTGACGTAGTTCCAGATAGCGAACTCGAGGTTTCTGGAAACCCTCTGATGTCTCGGTCTCGATGCGGGTGCCACGATAAGCTTACCCCCTATAATCTCGTACCTCTTGTCGTCGTTCAGTTTCAGGTAATCTTCGTAGGTCCACTCCTTTTCCGCTGTCCTCATCGTTCGTATCTAAATATAGGCTTCCTGTTCGCCTCAGCCTCTTTTATCCTCCTAACGGGCGTTTTGAAAGGGGCCTTGTTGAGTTTTTCCGGATTTTCTCTTGCTTCCCTGAGTATGCTTTTTAAAGCATCTGCGAACTTTCTGAGCGTGTCAGGACTTTCGGTCTCCGTAGGCTCTATCATCAGAGCTTCCCGAACTATGAGTGGAAAGTAAACGGTAGGGGCGTAAAACCCGTAGTCCAGAAGTCTCTTAGCAACGCCCATGGCGTTCGTCTTGTACTTAAGTAGGTTCGTCGCAGAAAGGACGAACTCGTGCATACAGGGAACGTGGGAGTAAGGATCGTTGAATGTGCCCTTCAGCAGGTATCTGAGATACCTCGCGTTCAGGACGGCGTGCTTCGCAACCTTGTCTATCTCCTTTCCGTAGCTCAGTATGTAGGCCAGAGCCCTGAGCCACATACCGAAGTGCCCATAAAAGCCAAGGAGCTTGCCCACGCTCTTGGGTACATCCCAGCTCAGGTAGTACCTCTCTCCATCGAACTCAACCTGTGGAACCGGGAGGTAGGGCTTGAGCCTCTCGGAAACGCCGACGGGACCGCTGCCGGGACCTCCCCCACCGTGTGGAGTAGAGAAGGTCTTGTGGAGGTTAAAGTGCATAACGTCCACGCCCCAGTCTCCCGGCCTCGCTACCCCGA
>WFPN01000082.1 GCA_015487535.1 Aquificaceae bacterium | reverse complement strand
CTATTGCTATATCCCTGAGGTCCTCGGCCGCTAGATCCCTGAAGAAGTGATCTGCGTAGTCTATAACCTCTATCCTGATGTTCTCCTTCAGGTAAGGCTCCAGGAAGGTAGGCAGATCTTTTACCCTGTCGTCCTCTCCTCCCCAGACTATCAGTACGGGGACCCCTATCCTCTGCAGGGATCGGCCTATGTTCCTGTCTATACCGTAGTACGTGTACAGGGTTCTTGCGCTAACCTTTGTCTTCTGACAGTAGAAGAAGCTCGTCTCGAGGAGCTTTTTCCCCTCACCCTTTTCAACCAGCTCCATGGCCCTCTTAAGGAGAGGGTGTTTTCTAGGAACTCCCTTAGCAGGAGCTACGGCGAGGACCCCCACTACGGCCTTGTCTTTCGATAGCTCTTCTGCCGCGTGTATAACCTCCTGGCCGCCCATCGAGTGTCCGGCGAGGATTATCTTCTCGATCCCCTGTCCCTTCAACCATCTAACCCACTCCTTTATCTCTTTTATGTTCAGCTCGTAAGGGTGGTCTAGAGGATAGGAGCAGTCGTAGGGCTCCCTCCTGTCGCTAACCCCTAGGGTGAGGGTTGGGGAGAGGACTGGGTAGCCTTCGGATACCCAAAACTCCCTCTGCTGGGATATGGGTTCTCTCATCCTGTGGGTCTGGAAGAGTCCGTGTAGCCAGAGGATCGCCACCCTGGGTTTAACACCCTCGGGAACTGACCATTCTGCGTTCGCTTTGAGCTTCTTGCCCTCGAAATCTATGAAGATGGATACTGGCTTACCGAAGGAAAGCAGCGCTAGAGCCAGGGTTACGATAATAAACCCCCTCATGACAGAACCCCCTACTATAATTAAAGCATGTTCTTTTACGACGCCAACAACCCTAAGAAACTGTGGATCCATCTTCACGGGTTCGCCACGAACGTGTGGGGTTCCAAGATAGAGTTCGCGAGAAATTACTTTAAAAGGACGAAGGCTTTCTCCTTCTATGCGATGGACATGGACTACGAAAAGCACACCACCACCGAGGTGCTGGATGTCTTGGAGGCTCTCGTTCTCGGCTTCTCTCAAAGGTACGAGGACATAGTTCTCTGCGGGAGCTCCCACGGGGCTTACGTTGCGGCCAACTACGTGAGGTTCAAGAAACTCGGGAACGTTAAGAGGCTTCTTCTCCTTGCACCATCCTTCAGGACCCTTGACCTTGTCGTTAAAGAGCTCGGGGAAGATAAGGTGAGAAAGTGGCTCGAGGGCAAGGAGGTCCTTAGGTTCACGGAGGAGGGGGTGGAGATAGAGGTGAGAGAGGATTTCGCCGTGGATATACTTGAGAAGGGCTACGAGATAGTAAGGGACGGAGAGGTTTACTTTCCCGAGGATCCGCCGGTTGACATAATCCTGGTTCACGGCACGAGGGACGAGGTGGTCCCCATAGAAGACTCCAGGCTGTTTGCGCAGAAGGTCAGGATTTCCGAGTTTATAGAGGTGGAGGACGATCATCAGCTTTCGGAGAGCTTTGGTAAGGTCTTGACGAGGCTGGTTGAGGAGGGCAAGGTATGAGGATACCTGAGCCCCTGCTTTCCGAGCTTCCTGAGAACGTGGTCCGCGCCCTGGAGGGTCAGGATTTCGGGGGCCTGGAGGATCTGTTTTTACTTCTTGAAGGGCTAGGCCTCCCTTCTCAAGAGATGGAATCTCTAAAAGAGAAGCTCTACGAGCTTATTCCCGAAGCCAACAGACTGGTAAAGGTGTGCAGGTGGCTTTAGATTACTCCCTATGAGGTGCAGAATATGCGGTAAAAAGCCGATAATATACATGCCCCAGCACAGGCTGGCGCTTTGCAAAGAGGACTTTATATCCTGGTTCGAAAGGTACACGGAGAGAACCATAAAAGAGTTCAGGATGTTTAGTCACGAAGACAGGGTGCTAGTTACGGTATCTGGGGGTAAGGACAGCTTAGCCCTCTGGCACGTTTTGAGAAAGCTCGGCTACGACGCGGACGGGTTTTACCTGCATCTCGGGATAGGCGAGTACTCGGATCGATCTAGGGAGAAGGTGGAGAAGTTCGCCCAGAGGTTAGGGGCTAAGGCGATAGTTGTCGATCTTAGAGAGGAGCTTGCGGGAATACCTGAGCTAAAAGGCATAACCTCGCGAGAGGCTTGCTCCGTGTGCGGTCTCGTGAAGAGGTACAACTTCAACAGGGTGGCCAAAGAACACGGCTACAACGTTGTGGCGACCGGGCACAACCTCGACGACGAAGCGAGCTCCCTCCTTGCGAACGTTATAAACTGGAACGTAAAGTATCTGGGCAGGAAATACCCTGTTCTCGAAGAGGAGGAGGGGTTCGTAAGGAAGGTAAAGCCTTTCTGCAAGTTCACTGAGAAGGAAACCGCTCTCTACGCACTTCTCAACAACATAGACTTCATAGAGGAGGAATGCCCCTTTTCCGAGGACGCGAGCTCTATATTCTACAAGGAGATTTTGAACCAGATAGAGGAGAAGTTCCCCGGAACCAAGCTGAGGTTTTACCTGGAGTACCTGAGAAAGGTCTATCCCAGATTTAGGGAGAAGGAAAAGAGAGATCTTCAGCCCTGCAGGATCTGTGGAGAGCCTAGCCCCTCAGAGATCTGTCCCGTTTGCAGGTTGAGGGAGAGGGTAGTAAACTTAAAAGGAACGGGGCGTAGCTCAACTGGATAGAGCGCGGGACTACGGATCCCGAGGTTGTGGGTTCGACTCCCACCGCCCCGGCTTTGAAAGAAATGTCTAAGAAAAGCGATAGGATAATCCCCATAGCGGACAACAAGGAGGCCAAAGCAAGGTACGAACTGATAGAGAAGTACGAAGCGGGCATAGCCCTGGAGGGCCCGGAGGTTAAATCCCTTAGAAACAAAGGGAACGTCTCCTTCAAGGATAGCTTCGTGAGGATAGAGAACGGCGAGGCCTGGCTCCACAACCTTTACATAGCTCCCTACAGGTACGCCACGATAAAGCCTCCAGACCCTTTAAGGAAGAGGAAGCTCCTCCTCCACAAGAGGGAGATAATGAGGCTCTTTGGGAAATCTCAGGAGAAAGGATACACGATAATTCCCACACGGCTCTACTGGAAGAACGGTAAGGTGAAGGTTGAGATAGCCCTAGCTAGAGGTAAAAAGCTCCACGACAGACGTCAGGAACTCAAGGAGAAGGCTATCAGGAGAGAACTGGAAAGGGAGTTCAAGGGGAAGATAAGGTTGTGATTTGTTTCAATCCCTTATAGGCACTTAATAAACAGTTCCTGAT
>WFPN01000081.1 GCA_015487535.1 Aquificaceae bacterium | reverse complement strand
TCCCAGAGATATAAGCCCGAAGCTATCGTTGGTGCTCTCACAGCCGTCCACAGTTATAGAGTTGAAGGTCCTGTCCGCCACCCTTCTGTGGATATCCCTTAGGAGTTCGTAGTCGAGATCGGCGTTCGTAAACACGAAGGCTAGCATCGTCGCCATCGAGGGAGCTATCATGCCCGCACCCTTGACGAACCCGAAGACCTCCATATCTTTCTTCTTCAGGAAGTCGAACTTTGGAAACCTGTCCGTGGTTGATATAACCTCAGAGGCTCTCTCCAGGTCGAGAGGCTCCATTATGGAGCAGGCCTGATCTATGGCACTGAGGACCCTCTCTATAGGTAGGGGCCTGCCTATTATCCCCGTTGAAAAGACTAGAACCTCGTCCTGCCTTATGTCGAAGTTCTGGGCTACCTGCCGTGCCATCATCTCCGCATGGAGTATTCCCTCCTCCCCGGTCCCACAGTTGGCGTTGCCGCTGTTCACAACGAAGGCCCTGAACCTCTCCTTCCCCTTAGCAAGGCCCTCGGAGTATATAACGGAGCCCGCCTTAAAGTAGTTGTCGGTGAACAGGAACGATGATACGCAAGGGTACGGGAGGAGTACTACCAGGAGATCGGGGTTGCCGGACTCCTTCAGTCCGGCCCGGGCCATACCCATAAGGATATCTGGCATAAAAGATCACTCCCCTTGAACCTTCAGGACGATGAACTCGACCCTCCTGTTGGTGAGCCTGCCTATAGGGTTTTCGTTTGTCGCTATGAACTTCTCCTTTCCGAACCCAACTATCTCTATCTTCTCCTCGGGAATTCCATGCTCCACGAGGTATTTCTTGACCGATTCTGCCCGCCTAAGGGCGAGCTTGTCGTTGTACTCTTTGGGGCCTATAATGTCGGTGAAACCCTCTATCCTAACCTTCACAAAGGGGTTCTCCTTTAGGGTCTTAACGACCTCGTTCAGTATGGGCACGTACTCCTTCTTTATGTTGTACTTGTCAAAATCGAAGTGGATCCTCGCCGTTATCTTAAGGTGTTCCTCTACCATCTCGGGCTTTTTCTCCTTCTCCTCCTCCTTTTTGGGCTTCTCTTCCTCCTTAGGTTTCTCCTCCGGCAGCTTTACGATCTTCTTCCTTCCCGTGTAGCATTCAAACTCGTTGGCCATCGCCACTTTGAGCTTGCTCTCCGCTATTTTGCTCTCGGTGCTTGCTTCGTTGAAAAACCTCAGAACTAGAGCGGAGTTGGGCTCTTCCTTCCCCATTTCGTAAACCAGGGCGTCGTAAAAGGCTTCCGCCCTTCCGAGCTCTTTAGGGGAACATCTGACACCTCTGTTGTTCCTCAGAAAATCGAGCCTTCCCTTGATCTCCTTCAGATCAACTATCTGAAAGTTTTCCTTCTTCTCTTTGGTTTTTGGCACGTCGGCTATCGGTGTGAGCTCCTCGACCCCGCTAAAGGCAGCGCTTATCGCCTTGGAGGCGTAGTTCATAGTCCTTATAGCGAATATCTTTGAGCCTATATCGTCGGCTTCCGAGGCTAGTATTGCAGATACCTCCTTGTAGGCTTTCGTCTTTGAGTAGAGGTACGGGGCTTTATCCTTGGCTCCAGCGTGGTACGCCTTTATCACAGCCCTCTGAGCTTCATCTATACCCTGCGTGACCCTGAAGGCGAACCCGAGGTTGATGAGCAGGATAAACAATACCGCGGCCTTTAACCTTATCATCCTGTTCCCTCCCATCATGATTATACTATACGGCCTCTGACCCACAGAGTTTAAAAAGGAAAAAAAGAGGGGTGAGGGGAGCCTTTAAAAGAACATGTCTCTCCACAGACCCCTTGCCCACTCGTAGTATCTCTTGGCGGTAGAGACCTTCCAGGTGTTGTCCTCTCTCAGTATCTTCTTTATCTCCTTCGTTCTTACGTTGTACTTGTACTCTACCTCCAGCATGATGGCGGATCTGAGGTTCACCATCGCGTAGCAGACCCCGTGCTGTATAAGCTCCCCACCGAACTCCCTCCCCTTCATTCTGCTGGCAACTATCTTGGCCACCACCTTGGCCTGTGAGTTTGCCGCGTACCCGCTCTTGGGTAGGTAGGACTCACACGAGTCCCCTATCACGAAGACGTTCCTCACCTTTGTCTCGAAGGTCATGGGATCCACCCTGACCCACTTCTCCTTACCGTATATAAGTCCTATCCTCTCGAGCAGCCTCGGAGCCCTCATGGGAGGTATTATCGAGCCGAAGTCGAACCTCACATCGCCCTTGTCGGTCTTTATCTTCTTTGAACCAACGTCGATGTCCTTTATCTTTGCTCCCGTTATGTAAGTAGCCATTCCCCTGTAGAAGTCTTCGTAGGCTTTCATAAACCCATCCCTAAGAACGGGAGGATACTCGTTCGCATCTATAAAGTACATGTGGGCTTTCAGGCCGTTCTCTCTTATGTAGCTCAGGATGAGGGCAGCCCTCTCGTAGGGGGCTGGCGGACATCTGTAGGGCATCTTTGGAACGGTTATTACCACGTTCTCTCCCTCGAACTCCTCCAAAAGCCTCTTCAGGTACAGGTGCTCGCTCCCAGGCCTGAATGCACCGGGGAAGAACCAGGTGGTCTCCTCGTAGAAGGGGAACTCCTCTGTGTCGTACTCTATTCCTAATGAAAGTATGAGGTAGTCGTACTCGATGTACCCTTCGGAAAGGTAAACCCTTCTCTTCGGGAGGTCTATATCGACGACGACGTCGTTTATAACCTTGACCCCGTATTTGGTGTGCAGCTTGTTGTATGGAAAGCAGAGCTGTCCGTACTCGATCAGGCCCACAAGGTAGTGGTTGCTAAGCGGACATGAGACGAAGAGCTGGTTCTTTTCTATCAGGACAACGTCCGCCTCTGGATTTTCCTTCTTTACGTACTTGGCGGCGGTAACTCCGCCG
>WFPN01000080.1 GCA_015487535.1 Aquificaceae bacterium | reverse complement strand
CTTTCAAAGGGAAAAGCCTTTCCTAAAGCTCCCGACGGTAAGGAGGCCAACCGGAGGAGGGGCACTACTCCACGGCTGGGATATCTCCTTCGCTCTTGTGGATCTACGGGAGAGGTGGGGAGAAACACCCACCAGGATATACAGGAGGGTTGCAAATCTTTTCATAGAAGCCTTTTCCAACGTCGGGATAGAAGTCAAGCTGGAGCGCTTCAAGGGTAGGTATCTAGATAACTTCTACTGCTTCTGGGTCCCTACCCTAGGGGAGCTTACCTGCGAAGGCAGGAAGGTAGTCTCCATGGCGATGAGGACGTTAAGGAGGAGCTTTTTAGTCCACGGGAGCGTTTATACGGAGTTCGATTACGGGAGGGCCCGGGAGCTCCTCGGCATTCCTGAAGAGGTCCTTAGGGATAGGATCGTGTCATTGAGGGAGCTGGGAATCAGGGAAGAAAAATTCTTAAAAACCTTCAAGGAAGTCCTTAAGCAGGGCTTGATAGTATGAATGAGGAGGAGCTCAGAAGTAAGATCATAAGTGTGCTGGAGGAGCAGGGCTTTAGGGTGAACCCCCACCTCAGGCCCGTGGGAAACGATAAGGAGGTCTATAAAAGAATTCAGAGCGCGGCGAGGAGGGAACAGCTTGCCAAACGCAAGAACTTTCTAGAGAAAGCCCTTCCCAAGGTCAAAGAATTCTGCAGGAACGGCAGAGATATAGATCCGGCGAGGATAGATCTTGAGCTGAGGTCGGTCAGCCCCGGCACCCTGGAGGAGATCCTTTTCAGATGGTGGAATCTGGTTTGGTGGAGCATACCTTACCAGCGACCTTATGGACGCCAAATGAAATTCTTGCTTTGGGATAGAGCCCACGATGCACCTTTCGGCCTTATTTTATTACAGAGCCCCGTGCTGAAAATGAGTGTCAGGGACAGATACCTTGAGATTCCCAGGGAGGAGTTGGATGTGTGGGTGAACAAATCGATGCACGCCCAAAGGGTGGGAGCCTTACCTCCATACAACGAGCTCATAGGCGGTAAGATGGTGGCTTTGACCCTTACAGCCAACGAGGTGAGGGAGGCTTACAGGGAGAAGTATAGATCCCGCAAAACTGTCCTGCGGGAAAGGCTTCTGGAACCTGATCTTTTATTTGTAACCACTACAAGCGCCTTCGGCAAAAGCAGTATATACAACAGGCTTGTGTATAAAGGTGAAAGGGTTGCGGAGAGTTTGGGCTACACACAAGGATCCGGAACCTTCCACATACCGGAGAGCCTGTATACCGAAATTTTAGAGTTCCTCTCTAGCAAGGGTGTGGACACGTCGAGGGGATACGGCCACGGTCCTTCGAGGAAGCTGAAGCTTGTGGGCAAAGCGTTCAGACTCTTGGGTTTGAGGGGTTTCGAATACCACGGTATACGGAGGGAGTTCTACCTATTTCCCCTGGTTAGGAATCTCAAGGAGGTGATAAGGGCTGGTGAGAAGCCCATATACATAGACAGACCTTTTGCGGATCTTGCCGATTACTGGAAAAAGAGGTGGGCACTACTTCGTTCGGAGAGAAAGTCAGAATGGAAGAAATTTGACGTTAATAAGTTTTTTGAAGAGGTAGAGAAAACGCTGGGGGATCTTTGAGCATGAACGAGGTTGAAAAACCTTTCTTAGATCTGCCCGAAGCGCTGGTTGAGGATATGTTATCCCAAAGTGAAAAAGTAGGCTCCTCCCTGCACGAGTCCTTTAAAGAAATGCGAAGGTTGAAGGAGTCGCTGAGGCGCAAGCTCTTAGAGGAAGGGATACTGCGCAGGGACAGCGATCTGGGCTATCCTCCTATTCCAACCACCTGCGGTGTGGACGGTTCGTATGCGATAGAGAGATTACTTGCGGTTGACTTCGTAGCCTGTGCGGCGGTTGCAGTGGAAGGATTAACACCTCCTTCGGAAAAGAGATTCTGGGAGTCTCCGCACCATAGGACGTTCGTGGGTTATCAAAAGCACGATGCGGACACAGGGGTCATACTCCGAGGTTTGACGATGGAGATGGAGATAGAGCTCGCCATCAAAGCACCCCACGATGTGGTGTTCCTGGACGGATCACTCACAACACCTTTGATATACATGAACCAAGCCGTCAACAAGGCCATCGAGTTAGTGAAGGGTAGCGGTAGCACACCCTTGGTTTCTGAGCTCATAGATAGGGTAGAGGGTTTCCTCGAAGACTACAGAAGTATCCTATCCTCCGATAGAAACGATAAGGTCTGGGTGGGCGTTCCCAAGTATACGACCAAGAGAGAGCTCGGGGAGAGGTTTGGATGGCCCTCCAACTACGACGACAGGGCTGTGCTAAGTGGGCTGCTTGAACCGGGAG
>WFPN01000079.1 GCA_015487535.1 Aquificaceae bacterium | reverse complement strand
GTAAGGGGTAGGGAGGATATGACTATCAGCGATGCTCTGAAGTTGCCCATCAAAAAGGCGGTCACAAAGGCGACCAGGAGCATACCGCTGAAGAGCGCCTTCTGTATGGTGGAGACCGCCTTCTCTGTCAGATACGCCTGGTCGTAGAGGTGTTCTATCTTCACTCCCTCCGGGAGTATCTTCTGTATCTCCTCGAGCTTCGCCTTTACCTTGTCCACCACTTCCTTGGTGTTCTCGTATATCCTCTTTACGACTATGTTTCCTTGAACCTCCCTTCCGTTCATGGTGAAGGCCCCCCTTCTGTTGGGGACCTCACCCTTTACCACCTTAGCCACGTCTCTGAGATAGACGCTCACCCCCTTATCCTCGTCCACCTTTATGGGAATTCTGAGCAGATCTTCTTTTGAATAAACCCTTCCCAGACCTCTTACCACCAGGTCCCCTTCGGCAGACTGGAAGAAGCCTCCTCCAACCAGGAGGTTGTTCCTCTCAAGGGCCTCCAGAAGCTCCTCAAGGGTTATCCCGTAAGCGAGGAACTTGTCAGGATCGGGAACTATCACGTAAGCGAGCTCGGGACCGAATTGGACTATCTCCTCGACTCCTCCTACGCTCATTATCAGTGGGCGGGCTACCCACTGCTGGAAGATAGACTTTAGCTCCTCGTTGGTGTATCTGCCCTTTTCATCGTAGAGAACGTAAAGGAGAGCGTTTCCGAGACCCGTGGCGTTAGGACCCATGACGGGGTTAAAGCCCTCTGGGACCCTCTCTCTCGCATCGGGGAGCTTCTCCATAACCAGCCTTCTGGCGAAGTATATGTCTGTGCCGTCTTTGAAATAGACGGAAACGTAAGACAGGGCTGGCAGGGAGACGCTACGCACGAGAGTAACGTCTTTGAGTCCATTCATCACCGACTCAACGGGTATGGTTATGAGGGTCTCCACCTCCTCGGCGGAGAGTCCAGGGGCTTCGGTGTATATGTTCACCTGAACCGGTGTGGGATCGGGAAAGGCATCTATGGGCAGCTTTTTAAAGCTCCAGACACCGTAGAGGACGGTGCCCACGAGCGCTATCAGGACAAGTATTCTAAACCTAAGGATGGCTCTGAACATCTCTTACCTCCGTTTAGTGAGCGTGTCCACCCTCTTCGACTCCAACGAGTTTGGTCTTTAAAAAGACCGTCCCGCTCACCGCTACCTTCTCGCCTTCCTTAAGGCCTTCGAGGACCACGTAGTACCCGTCCAGCTCTTTAAGGACCTTTATCTCCCTCGGTTCGAAACCATCTTCGGTCCTTACGAAGACTACCTTCTCACCCTCTATTTCCTGGACCGCACTCTTGGGTACGAGTATGGCCGGCCTTCCACCAGTCCTCACGATGAGATTGACGAACATACCGGGTTTTAGAAGATGTTTTCTGTTCTTGACCACGCATCTTACCTTCACGCGCCTCGTTTTCCTGTCAACTTCGTGGCCTATGTAGTCTATGAGGCAGGGGAGATTACCTTCCGAGCTCTCCACCTCGGCCTTCGTCCCTTCCCTGAGCTCCATCGCAGATTTCTCGTCCGCCCAGCCATAGACCCACAGGATCTCGTGTGAGTGCACCTTGAAAAGCAGGCTATCGAGCCCGACGCTGTCTCCCAGGGCAACCTCTTGGGAAACCACGTAACCATCACCGGGAGACCTGATAATCAAGTTGTAGCCCTTCACCTCTCCGTAGCTGTTGAGTTTCCCAAGTAGGGCTTCGTACTCACCCTTACTCCTCTCGTACTCCACCATGGAGTTGTAGAAGCGTGTGTACGGTATTACCTTCTGGGAGTAAAGCTCTCTGTCCCTCTCAAAGACCTTTCTGGCACTCTCCATGTTCACCTTGGCCATCTGAACGTCCCCTATAAGGTTGGCGAGCTCCGGAGAGTATATCTCTGCGAGTGGGGAACCTTTCTTAACGCGGTCTCCCTCCTTCACGTAGAGCTTTCTCACTATACCTTCCACCGGGCTGAAGATGGAGTAGTTGAGAAGGGGGTTCTCCTCCACCTCGGCGGGCATCTTGATGATCTTTCCCGAAGGCTCCTTTTTCAGTGTGTAGAGCTTTATCCCGAGCTCCTCTATATGGGCTTGTGTCATGTGGATCTCTTCCTTACCGTGTCCGTGATCCCCTTTCTCCTCGTGTTTGTGTTCCTCTCCCGCATATACCAAGCCTGCCAAGGCAAGCAAGAGAACGAACTTCCTCATCTCTTCCAACCTCCTATCTCTATGAACTCCGAGTATGTTTCGTGTATGCTGAGGATTAACTCCGCTCTGTTTATCAGAAGCTCGTAGTACCTTCTCCTTACGTCGGAAAGCTCGAGGAGGGTTATCACCCTGTTGGTGTAGCTCCTCAGGGCAAGGGCAAGCTCCTCCCGTGCTCTGGGGATAACCTCCTCTTCCAGCTTCCTTAGTTCCCCCTCCAGGGTCTCTATCCTTATCCTCACGGACTCGAGCCTTCTCTTTACCCTTAGGAGTTCCGCTTCGAGCCTCCTCTTTAACGCCTTCCTGAGGGCTACGTTCTGCAGGATCTCTCCCTGCCTTCTGTAGAAGAGGGGAAGATCGAGGGTTATCGCTCCCCTCACGCCGTAGTAATCTCCGTCCGCATCCTCCACCACGAACCCGGCGCTGAGCTGTGGTTTGGCGAGAGCCTTCTCGAGCTCTATCTGTCTCTCCACCCTCTCTATCCCCTTCTTTATCGATACCACCGTTGGAAGGCTCTCCACATCAACCTCCCTTAGGGAGGGGTAAGTCCTCAGATCGCCCTCCACCTCATCCACCTCTGCACCTATAAGACGGGAGAGTTCCTTCAGGCTAGCCCTGTATTCGGATAAGGCTACCTTGTACTGAACACGTGCCAGGTCCATCTCCCTTTTTGCCCTCAGGAGTTCGAGCTGTGTCACCTCGCCGAGCTCGTAAGCCTTCCTAACAAACCTCTCGACCTCTTTCGCCGTCTCGTAGTTCTCCTCCCATATCCTCGCTATCTCCTTCAGGTAAAGGGAGTTGTAGAAACTTCTGTAAACATCACCCAGGATCGCCCTCTTCTGTGATTCGACCGCGTTCTCGAAGGCCTCCTTCTCCTTCAGGACGACGTTTCTGCTCTTTCCCCTAACGTTCCAGAGGGGAACGGGCTGATTGAACTCTATAAGGTACAGGCTCCTACCCTTCGGCTTTCCGTCCTCGTCGGTGGTTAAGAAACCGCTCTCGAACCTCACCTCTGGATTGGGGAAGGCGAGAGCTGATCTTTCCATACCTTCAAAGACCTTGATCTCCTCCTCGAGAGCCTTTATCTGTGGACTCTTCTCTAGGGCCGTCCTCATTGCCTCATCGATCCCTATTCCAAAGCTCAAGCTGGCAAACAGCAAGAGTAAAATGAGCATACCTTTACCTCCTCCGGGTTTGGTTTCCGGGGAAAGTGCTCAATCAGGTGGTTAGACGGACTGTCCTGAGTAGTTTTGTGGGATGGTGCGAAAATACCTCTTTCGTTTTTAAATTTACTCCTTTAAAAAACGTGTACTTAAAAGACTCCCTGCTCTGAGAATCGGCCTTCAGCAGCACCTTGACCTTCCCTGTCTCCGAGGAAAGGAAGTTGTCTATCGATAGATGTATCTCGTTTCCGTCGTCCAGCAGCTCGAGGGTTTCCACGTGGGCCGTTTTGGTGTCCAGGTGAACGCAGACGACCTTGGTAAGTGAAACGCCGCCCAGGAGTGAGAATAGGATAAGCGTGATAAGGAGCGTTCTCAGGCGCCAGGCCATCATTCAGAAATTATACCGTAATCTTCCCCCAGATTAACCTTGGGTATCTCCTCCATCATCCTCCTGAAGGCTGTGTAAAAGTCGTCCTCTACGCTCCTGACCCTCTTTCCGTAAACGTTCTGGAAGGCCCTGACCACGATGGCCTCCTTCTGAAGGGCGTTCTGGAGCTGGAGCTCTTCGTACCTCCTGTTCAGGACATCTTTTGCCTCCAGGAGGAGCTCAGCTCTCCTCTCCCTCTCCCTCTGGGCTTCGGAAAGAGGGAGCTCTAAAAAGCTGTCCACCTTCTTGAGGACCTTTTCGAAGGCGTAGCCCGGGAACCTCCTGTCTTGAAACCTGTCTATCACAAAACCTACCGTTATGTAGTAGGGCTCCTCCACCATGAGCTCAAGGTTCGTCTCCTCCATATCTGGATTTTTCCTCAGATGCTCGGAGAATATCTCGTACGCTTGATGGGACTTGTCCTTGAGGTTAGGGGCCTTCTCAACGTTCAGGCTGATTATGTAGTTCTTGAGTTCGGGAGGCAGGATTATGCCTAAGACCTCCCCGAGCCCGAGGAGCTTGGCCGCCTCTACCCTGTGCTGTCCGTTTATCACCTCGTAACCATCTTCCGACTCTATCAGGAGCACGGGCTCCACGAAACCGACCTTATCTATCGAGGCCATGAGCCTCCTGACGAGGCTCTCTGAGAGCTCCCTCTGGATAGCAGGGACCTTTATACTTACCAGTGGCACCGTTCCGAACTTGATCTCGTAGCCCTTGAGGGGTTCCCTCAGCGTGTAGAACTCTCCCATCCCTGAAGAATAATTATATTGTGAACTCGATCACCTCTTGGGGAGCCCCGTAGTTTAGATTATTAAGTCCTATGGCTGCCGAGCTGAGGCTTGTTATACCCGAGGACCTCGTCCTGAAATGCGTAAAGTGCGGTCTGTGTAAGTCGGTGTGTCCATCGTACCACGGTGAGGAGGGTAGCTACGCTAGGGGCAGGCTCGCTCTGGCGGAGATGGTCGCCAGGGGAGAGATCCCCCTCAACGAGGAGGTGGCCGCCCAGTGGAACGAGTGTGCCATGTGCAGGAGGTGTGAGTGGGTCTGTCCCAACGACGTTCAGTACAAGGAGGTTCTGATCCAGGCGAGGGAAGTTCAGGAGAAGGAGCTCGGCAGGGATATCGTATCCAGGATGGGTCTCAAGAGCCTCGAGTTCATGCAGTCCAACCTGGGAAGGAAGGTTATAAAGGCCGCCGGTAAGCTCAGCTCCTTCCTGCCTTCCGAGATAAAAACACCTCTCCCGACCGGCGCGGTCAAGTTCATGCCAAAGCCGGACGGTAAGCCCTTCGGGATAAGGGGAAAGACCTTCGAGGCTGAGAAGGAGAAGGGAAGGCTCCTCTTCTTCACAGGTTGCATGATAGACGTCTTTTACGGCAGAACGGGAGAGAGCGTCGTAAAGCTCATGAACAGGCTCGGGTACACGGTGGTGGTTCCGGAAGACATAAAGTGCTGCGGCGCGCCGCACCTCTACCACGGGAACAGAGAAGCCTTCGAGAAGCTCAGGGACCACAACCTGAGAGAGATGGAGAGGTACGAATTCGATGCTATCGTCGTAGCCTGTCCCACCTGTGGCGGAGCTCTGATAGAGGATTACGGCAGGGACTGGAAGGTCTATGACTTTGCCGAGATAATCTTCAAGGAAGGGGAAAACGTCAAATTCAGAGCTGCGAACGAGAGGCTCACCTTCCACGTCCCCTGTCACTCCTACACAGCGATGAGGGTGGATCCAAAGGTCTTCTACAGCGTGATGGAAAAGGTAGAGGGGGCCGAGGTGACAAAGGCTGAAAAGGCCCAATCCTGCTGCGGGTTTGCCGGGCTGTGGAGTATAAAGAACCCAAAGCTATCGGAGAAGGTGCAGAAGGAAAAGGTAGAGGATTTTGAGAGGACCGGGGCGGACTTCGTTCTCACAACCTGTCCAGGATGTGTGCTTCAGCTGAGGGACGGTGTGAGAAAGTTCGGAGGCGGTCAGGAGGTTAAGCATCTGGCTGATTATCTCGCCGAGAAGTTAGACTGATAGTATGCCCTACGTGAACAGATTCCCAAAGATGGCAGCGATCCAGAAGTACAGGGCTCTCAAGCTCGGCTATCCTGAAGAAACGGCGGAGGCTATAGGGATAGCGGAGGCTCTCAAATATGCCATATTCAAGCGCATAGCCCAGTTCGGGAGAAGGTATAGAGAAACGGAAGAGAAGAGGAGGCCCGAGATCCCTCTGGACTGGGACACCTTCAAGACCTTCGAGCTCGCCGCTTACAAGGGGAGGCCCTTCGTCGCCGGAAGGGTGATGACACCGGAGGATTACAGGAAGGAGGTGTTCCACAAGTGGGGAAAGACGGGAAGAAGGATAGAGAAGTGGGCCAAGGGTATAATCGAGCTCGTTCCGGAAGACTACCTAAAGGACGAGAGGAAGTTCTTTAAGGAGGTGTGGGTTCCCCACAGGGACGACCCCATAGAGTATTAGATCTCAATCTTTGCGTATTTCTTCCTACCCTCCTCGAATATGTCCCCTCCGTACGCGTCGTTCGCAACTATAACTGGAAAGTCCTCAACGTAGAGTTTCCTTATCGCCTCGGTTCCCAGATCCTCGTAGGCTACGAGTTCAGAAGACTTTATATGCTTCTGGAGTAGGGTAGCGACCCCTCCAACGGCGGCGAAGTAAACGGCCTTGTACTTTTTGAGAAGCTCTTTAACCTGGGGAGAACGGTACCCCTTCCCTATCATACCCTTTAGGCCGAGCTTGAGGAGGGGTTCCACGTACTTGTCCATCCTTATAGCTGTGGTCGGTCCGGCGGAGCCTATGACCTGACCCGGCTTCGGCGGTGTGGGACCGACGTAGTATATAACCTGCCCTTTTAGATCTATAGGCAGGCTCTCTCCCCTTTGGAGGGCCTCCACCATCCTCTTGTGGGCTGCATCCCTTGCCGTGTATATGTATCCCGTTATCAGGACCTTGTC
>WFPN01000078.1 GCA_015487535.1 Aquificaceae bacterium | reverse complement strand
CTATTGAAGATATAAAGGAGAAGTTCGGCTACGAGATCCCCGAGCACCCCTACGTCCGTGAGGAGGTGGAGATAGAGCTCAAATACGAGCCCTATATAGAGAGGGAGAGGAAGCTGAACGAGAAGCTTAAGAAGCTCGAGGACATAAGGATACCCGAGGACATAGACTACGACAAGGTCCACGGCCTCACCAACGAGGCTAGGGAGAAGCTCAAGAGGATGAAACCCCTCACGGTCGGACAGGCCTCGAGGATAGACGGCATAACCCCCGCCGCGGTAACGGCTCTCCTGATACACCTTGGGAAGCTAGAATGATCTACTTTCTATCCGACACTCACTTTTACCACTTCAACATTTTGAAATTAAACCCGGAGGTCAGGAAGTTCGGATACGAGTTTGAGATCTTGGAAAACCTCGAGTCCATCCTGAAGGAAGGCGATACCGTTTACCATCTGGGAGACTTCACCTGGCAGCTTTACGACGAGTTCAAGGTCCTCAGTCGCTGGAAGAGGCTCCCCGGAAGGAAGGTCCTCGTCATGGGAAACCACGACCATAGGTTCGGCCGGGAGGTTCTAAAGGAGTTCTTCGACAAGGTCTATGAGTTTTATCTGCTTTTGGAACTGGACGGCCTTCGCATCTTGCTCTCCCACTATCCAGCCCTCGATCTGAGAACCCAGCGCTTTCCCGAGAGGCAGGAGAAGGTAGAGAAGATATTCTTTGAAGAGAACTGCGACATTCTGGTGCACGGGCACGTTCATTACAACGGAAGCGGTCCTACCTGTGGATGTGCTCTGAAGGGTATTCCGTGCGTGAACGTTAACGTTGAGTTCTGGGACTTCAGGCCGGTGAGTTTAGAGGAGATCGCGGTTGGGCTCAAGCAGTTCCCTAAAAACGCACTTTAACGAACTCAAAAACTCCCTCTCCTCTACACCCAACTCCTTCAAAGACACTATCCTCTTCCTCAGGGCCTCCTCCGGTATGCCGAGGAGGTTCCTCGCCCTGGTGTAGTCGAATTCTGTATAGATGCTCCCGTGGACTAAAAAGCTCCTCCTTAACGTCCTCATAGCCATGGAGACTACCTTCCTGCCTTCGCAGGAGAGCTCCCCTAGGGTAGGGACCCAGAAGCAGTAGAAGTTATCTAGATACCTACCCTTGAAGCGCTCCAGCTTGACCTCGATCCCGACGTTGGAAAAGGCTTCTATGAAAAGATTTGCAACCCTCCTGTATATCCTGGTGGGTGTTTCCCCCCACCTCTCCCGTAGATCCACAAGAGCGAAGGAGAGATCCCAGCCGTGGAGTAATGCTCCTCCTCCGGTTGGTCTCCTTACCGTAGGGAGCTTGAGGAAGGGCTTTTCCCTTTGAAAGTGCCCGAGGCTCAGACACACCCTGTCCCATCTGTAGAGCCTGAATCTTGGTTCGGGTTCGGGGTTTTCTTCAAAGGAGAGGAGGGCTTCCTCATCCCTCCTCATGTTCTCTTCCGGCGAGAGGGTTTCTACCTCTATCTCCCTCACGGGGAAAAGTTTACATCAGGCCGACTTCTCCCTGTGCTTCTCTATCCTCCAGAGGTTCCTCTTCTCGGAGGGTGATACGAGGCTTATCGCCGTCCCCTCCCTTCCGAGTCTGCCGGTCCTTCCTATCCTGTGGGTATATACCCTGGGGTCCTCGGGAAGGTGGAAGTTTATTATCAGCGAGACGCCCTCTATATCCAGGCCCCTCGAGGCAACGTCCGTAGCAATAAGGACCTTAACCCTGCCCGTTCTGAAGAGCTTCATCACCGTTTCCCTCTTCTTCTGGGTCATATCCCCGTGGAGGGCTTCCACGTTGTATCCCTTCCTCTTGAGCTGGTAAGCGAGCTCCTTCGCGTTCCTCTTCATCTTCACGAAGACTATTATCTTCTTGTCCTCGTTTTCCTTCAGGATTCTCTCGAGCTCCTCGGTTTTATGGATTTCAGATCTGGTTCTGACCACTATCTCGTTTATCCTCGGCTTGAGCTCCTCAGACTCCACGCTAACGTGCTCAAAGCCTGGCCTCATGAACTTCTTGGCTATCTCCTTTATCTCGGAAGGAACTGTTGCCGAAACGAAGAAGGTTTGCCTCTCGGTAGGCATCCTGGAGACTATCCACTCTATATCCTCCCTGAAGCCCATATCGAGCATTATGTCAACCTCATCGAGAACCAGGTACCTGAAGGTGTCGAGCTTCAGGGCTCCCCTCTCTATAAGATCCTTTATCCTTCCCGGCGTCCCTACAACAACGTCGGGGATCCTCTTTTCAAGGAGGGAGAGATCTCTGCCTACGGAAGTCCCGCCGTAGAAGGAGAATACGCTTACCTTTGAGTATCTAGCAAGATCCCTTAAATGGTCCCTGATCTGAATTGCGAGCTCCCTGGTTGGAGCCAGGATGAGGGCCCTTTCGCCCCTGTTTAACCTCTCAATTATAGGGATACCGAAGGCCCCCGTCTTTCCCGTTCCGGTTCTCGCCTGGATAAGGAGATCTTTCCCCTCCAAGGCTATGGGTATAGCCTCTTCCTGTATGGGCGTGGGTTGGGAGAACTCCATATCTTCGAGCGCACTCTGTAGTCTCTGGCTTAGTTGGTTGAAGGTGAACTTCATGTACTTTCCTCCTGTATTTTTATAGTTCCTACAATTTAATTGCTTTCGGGCCGTTTGCAAGTTAAATTAAGGAGAATTAAAAAGGAGGTGAGGGAGATGAGCAAACAGACGAAGCAGCTCGGAAGCTGGGGTCTCGTCGTTGCACTCGTGGCCTCTCTGCTGAGTGCGGTTATCCCCTTCGCTGGGATAATAGTCCTGGCAGGCTGGATAGCGGCCATAGTGGGGTACTTCAAGGCGTCAGATGAACTCGGTGAGCCTGAGATAAAGGGGAACGTTGTAAAGGCTCTCATAGCTGGTGTGATCGCCTTCCTCGTGTTCTTTCTGGGTGGGGGAACGATGGTCGCCGGCATGGTCTCTCAGATGAGAGAGGGGGGAGGAATGCACTTCGGCGGTACCGGATTCCTCTTGATGGTGGTCGCATGGATCATAGGACTGGTTGCCGCCTGGTTCTGGTACAAGGCGAACTCGCTCCTAGCGGAAAGAACCGGTGTAAACCTGTTCAAAACAGGAGGTCTCCTTATGTTCGTGGGTGCTGTCCTGACGGTGATCCTGATAGGTGGCATAGTGTCCCTTATAGGTGAGATACTCCTCATAGTCGCCTGGTTCAGTGTGCCCGAGGGGAGCGAGGCTCCTCAGTCGTAAACCTTGACCACTCGGTAGAAGGTATCTCTCTCTACGGGAACCTTCCCCGCCTTCTTGATGAGTTTTACCAATCTATCGACTGAGTGCCCGTAGGCGGACTTGGTACCAGCAGCGTGGACTATCTTCTCCTCCTCTATAGTTCCGTCTAGGTCGTCCGCTCCGAAGTTCAGGGCTATCTGGGCTACCTTCTCCCCGAGGGTTACCCAGTAGGCCTTTATGTGGTCGAAGTTATCCAGGAATATACGCGAGATAGCTATCGTCTTCAGATCGTCTATAGAGGACGTCCTCCTACCACCGAGGCGTGTTCCCTCGGGCCAGTAAGCGAGTGGAATGAATACCTGGAAGCCTCCGGTCTCGTCCTGGATCTCCCTTATCTTAGAGAGATGCTCTACCCTCTCCTCGATGGTCTCGACGTGACCGTAAAGCATGGTCACGTTGGTGGGTATCCCTAACCTGTGTGCCGTCTTGTGAACCTCCAGGTACTCCTCGGCGTTCGCCTTGTTGGGGGCTATTATCTTCCTCGCCCTTTCGGAAAATATCTCAGCCCCTCCACCTGGTAGGGCTTCAAGCCCAGCCTCCTTCAGCTCGCTCAAGACCTCTTCGTAGCTCTTCTTGGATATCTTGGCCATGTGGTGTATCTCTATCGCCGTCCAAGCCTTTACCACGACCTCCGGGAACCTCTTCTTTATCTCCCTAACTATCTCCAGGTACTTATCGTAGCCCCAGTGAGACGGTATCCCGCCGACTATGTGGACCTCCCTTCCTCCTTCCCTGTAAGTCTCTTCAACCTTACCCAGTATCTCCTCCATAGACATCTCGTAGGCTCTGGGATCCGATTTCTTCACACCGAAAGCGCAGAAGTCACACTGGTAAACGCAGACGTTGGTAGGGTTTATCTGCCTGTTTACTATGAAGTAGGCGTTCATGCCGTTCTTCTTCCTGTTTACGTACTCGGCGAGGTGCCCTATCGTGGCAAGCTCGTTGCTCTCGAACAGGTATAGGGCTTCCTCCTCGTTTATTCTCCTGCCCTCCAGAACCTTCTCGGCTATGTGGGACAGCTTTCTATCTCCAACGGTTCTCAGTATGTCATCTATAACAAGTTCCATCTCTTACCTCCTCCGGTGCAGTTAATCATAATATATCTCGTGTGGAAGGAGGCTCTGCATATATGGAATATCAGTCTGACCGCCAACCTCTACATAAGCCTCCCATTTCTCTTCTCACTTGTGTTGCTAAACCTCTTCGTCTGGATACCCCTTGTGGGTCAGCTATCCGCCCTCGTAGAGTCCTACCTGATCTTCTCCTACGTTGTCTTCATCTCCAAGCTGTACATCGGGAGGGGAGGGAATATAGAAGGCTTTGAGGAGGATCTCAGATCCGCAAACCTCCTGACTCCAGTCCTGTCCTATCCTAGGGAGGTTATCGGCGTCCTCGTAGCCCAGATATTCCTAACGGTCCTTGCCCTCCTCCTCTCGCTGATAATCCTGTCCGCGGGGGGAGTGCTCAGCGTCCTCAAACCTCTTCTGGAGGGGGGAGATGTGAGTTGGAAGGGACTCCTTCTTAGCCTTCTGATCGCGGTATTTCTATACTTTTCCGTTGTCTCCTCCTTCCCAATCTTCTTCGGAAGGGCTATGCTAAGGGGGAAGGGCTTTTCGGGCACGCTTTCGGCCTTCATCAGCTCCCTGTGGGCGGAGGTCAGCTGGAGGACAATGCTGAGCTGGGACTACATAAAGTCCTCTATTGTAGTTTCACTGATAACCTTCGGTTTCCTCCTGCTCCACCTTATCCTGCTTATACCTCCCCTGCTGTTGTTCGGTCCAATCCTTACCTTCCTCACGGT
>WFPN01000077.1 GCA_015487535.1 Aquificaceae bacterium | reverse complement strand
AGGGTCTATCTGGAGCTTCATCCTCATCTTCAGCCTGTTGTATATGACCGCCGCTATGAGGGGCTTCTCATCCTCCCAGAAGGTCTCCTTCTCGATCATCGAGGCTACCGTAACGAGCTCCTCTAAGGGCATTCCCTTTTCAGCTGCCTCCTTCCTGATCTGTATAGTCTTTTCCAGGAAGTTCCTGTACATGGTATCTATCACCCTCAAGGGGTGGGTGTTTTTGGAGAAGAAGTAGGTGTCCGGAAAGAGGAAACCCTCCATGGTAGCTGTGGAGAGGCCGTAGCTTCTCGGCACGCTCTCGTCGGTAGCGAACCTTAAGAAGTCCTCGCCCTTGCATACGCCCTCCTTTTCGAGAAGCTTCGCTATACCGTAGATGTCGCTCCCTTCCCTGACCACAACCCTGTGGAGCTTGTGTATCCCTTTTGCCAGCTTCCTGTAAACATCGAAGGGGGTCACGTAGCCCTCGAACTCGTACTCGCCTGCCTCGAGCTTTGACTTTTTGAGGACGTGGATTATAAGTAGGGACAGGCGGCTCCTTACGATCCCTTCCTCGTACAGTATCTCGAATATCCTCAGCGTGGGCGTTCCGTAAGGTATCTCAACCGTCTTTTTCTGTATGTAAACGGGAAGGAAGGCGTAGGAGATGTATATTAAAAGGACAAAGAATATCAGTGAGAAGATGATCAACTTCTTCATAAGCTTTGCAGGTACTCTTCGAGTATTATCTGGGCGGCAACGGCGTCCAGATCCTCCCGATGCTTACCAACCCTCCTGAGGGCTTCCTGGGTAGTGTAGCGCTCGTCCCAGAGAACCACCTCGAGATCGGGGAGCCTTTCCCTGAGCTTTTTTACGAACTCCCTTACCTCCCTCGCCCTCTGGCCCTCCTTTCCCGAAGGGGTCAGGGGTAGGCCAACGACAACCTTCCCCACATTGCTCTCCTCTATTAGAGATTTAATACGCTCGAGTACGCGCTTATCGTTCTTTATTACGCATTTGGGAACGGCTATACCTAACTCCGTGTCCCCTACGGCTACGCCTATCCTCCTTCCCCCGTAGTCTATGGACAGTACCTTCAAGCCTCTTTCAGCGTCTTGAAACCTACCACCTTGTACAAGGGGCAGAAACCTACTACCGAGGTTATTATGAATATTATCCCTACTATCCCCAGTATCCACCAGGCACCGCCGTTCTGGTAGGCCAGATAGAGAAAGATCACAGCGAGGACTATCCTCACTATCCTGTCCCAGGATGCCATATTCTTCTCCATGGCTCTTCCCTCCTTTATATATGGATTATAAGGGATAATGGCGGAAGGGGAGGGATTCGAACCCTCGGTACCCGAAGCCGGGTACACGGCGTTTCCAGCGCCGCGCCTTCGTCCGCTCGGCCACCCTTCCTGCGGTAGGGATTAATAATTATAATCCCTCAGGGGTTCAAACCCAAGGCGTCGCCGAGGGTTTCCATCAGCCTCTCGTACAGCCTGCTGATCGCAAGCACATCGTAGAAGTTGTATAGGGCTATGTCCCTGTACCTACCTTCATCGAACCTTTCTTTCACCTCCTCCGCCCTCATGAACTCCTTGGGAGTGTCTATACCTAGTCTCCTGCACAGGAAGTCTAAAGAGTAGAGCCTTCCCACCCCGTGGAAGGACAGGATGTCCAGTATGTCTAGATGGTTGTTGTAATCGTATCTCTTCCCCATGAGATCTCTCGTAGCCTTCACACCGAGCATGAGGGACTTTAGCATGAGAAAGTGTGAGTCGAAACCCCTCCCGTTGAAGCTGACGAGCCTTCCGATGTTTCCTCTTGAGAGGAGCTCCCAGAACTCCCTGAGTATCTTCCTCTCCGCCTCTTCCAGCCCTTCGGATACGGGGAAGGACCTGAGCCTGACCTGAACCCCTTCTATCTCTACTTTTTCCTCGCCAGTTTCATCCCCCACGTAGAGTATGAGAGCCCTGTTCAGTTCTGGCGTGAACAGACCTAAGCTGACCAGATGGGCCGTGAAGGCCCACAGCCCCATCATGTTCCTGATCCTCTCCTCCTTCTCCTCGTTCTCCGCCCTCCTGAAGAGGTACTCAAGCTCCTCTTTAGAGAGCTTCTCCTCGTCTGTGGGGACCGTCTCTATATCGAAGACCAAGGTGTAGGATCCCATCTCTACCCTCCCTAGGAAGAATTATAATTCTGTGGGGTGAAGCGTATTAACCTAAGCCCCCCGAGGATCATACTTCTCTCCTACCTTGGCTTGATCGCCGCAGGGACGCTCCTCTTCAAAACTCTTCCCACCACAAAGGAGCCAGCGGGCTGGGTGGACGCCCTCTTTACAGTCACTTCGGCGGTAACCGTCACGGGGCTCACCGTTCTCGACACAGGGAAGGACCTGACGTTTCTGGGCCAGGCTCTCGTACTTCTCCTGATACAGATAGGCGGGCTGGGTTACATGACCCTGACCACCTTCTTCCTAGTAACCTTGGGGAGGAGGATAGGCCTGAAGGAGAGGCTGATACTTTCCGAGGCTCTGAACTACCCGGGTGTGTATGGGCTCGTGCGTTTCCTAAGGAGGGTGATACTCTTCGTCTTCGTGGCCGAGTTCCTCGGTTTCCTGCTCCTGCTTCTGGACCTGAGCGGTAGGTACCCTCCAAAGGAGGCAGCCTTCATATCGCTCTTTCACTCGGTCTCCGCCTTCAACAACGCCGGGTTCTCTACTTTCTCTAACAGCCTCATAGACTTCAGGGGAGATCTGTTTTTCAACCTAGTCATCTGCACGCTGATAGTTACGGGGGGTCTCGGTTTCTTTGTTATAAACGAGCTTTACCTTTACCTAAAGGGTGATATAAACAGGCTCTCCACCCATACCAAACTGGTCCTCACCGCGACCGTCTTCTTTATAGCCGGCGGGTGGTTGGCCCTGCTCCTTACCGAGCTCTTCCATTACGGAGGAGTGTGGTCCCTAAGCTGGAAAGAGAGGCTCCTCTCCACATTCTTCTTAAGTGTGTCTTCGAGGACCGCCGGATTCAGCACCGTGGATCTAGGAAGTCTCTCGGAGTCCACCCTCTTCCTGCTGATCCTTCTGATGTTCGCGGGGGCATCCCCGGGTGGGACGGGCGGAGGTGTAAAGACAACAACGCTCGCCGTAATGCTCCTCTCCATATTCTCCTACATAAGGGGTGTTTCCGAGGTGGTCGTCTTCAAGAGGAGCATCCCATCTCATCAGATACACAGGGCGATGGTTATAATAACCCTCTCGTTCACCTACATATCCTTCGTAAACCTCATAATAGACAGGGTAGAGGAGAAGGACTTCCTGGGTACCGTCTTCGAGGTTGTGTCCGCCTTTTCAACCACAGGTCTATCCCTCGGATCGGAGGAGGGACTGAGCTTCTGTGCCGGGTTCTCGTCCCTCGGGAAGCTATTAATAGTGCTCACCATGGTGGTCGGAAGGGTGGGGATACTGAGCTTCGCCATTGCTATGATAGGTAGGGAGAGGGAGCCGAGGGTTAGACATCCGGAGGCGAGGTTGCTGTTATGAAAAAGGTGTTCGGCGTGATAGGTCTGGGGAGGTTCGGCTACCACGTTGCCAAGACGCTGGCGGAGTCGGGGGCCGAGGTGATAGCGGTCGATAAGGATCCGGACAAGGTTAGGCGTGTGAGCGACCTGGTAACCCACGCCTACATAGCCGACGCCCTCGACGAGAAGGCTCTTGAGGAGTCCGGAATATTTACGGCCGACACGGTTGTTATAAGCATAGGGGTGAACATAGAGGCGAGCATACTCGTTACCGTTATCCTTTTGGGGAAGGGAATCAAAGATATAGTGGCAAAGGCGATAAATCCTCTACATGGGGAGGTCTTGAGGAGGCTCGGGGTGAAGAGGGTAGTTTACCCGGAGATGGAGATGGGTGTAAAGCTCGCCCGTTCGCTTCTCATAGGCGGTATGCTCGAGGAGATACCCTTTGCACCGGGGTACAGCATCTTCGAGATAAGGGCCCCCGATAAGATCACTGGGAAGACCCTTAAGGATCTCGATCTGAGGAAAAAGTACGGCATAACGGTGCTCGCCATAAAGAGGGGGGACGACGTGATAGTAAATCCCTCGGCTAAGGACAGGGTTCAGGAGGGCGATGTGCTCCTCGTCTTGGGTAGCGAGGAGAAGGTTACCGCACTATCCGATTAGAAGCTCATGCTCCTGAGCTCCTCTATCCACTGCCTGTACTCCTCAGCCATGCTCGGATGGTTGTACTTGAGGGCCTGCTCTATACCCTTTTCCAGCACCTCAACGGCCTTGCTGAACTCTCCGAGCTCCTCGTAACACTTCGCTAGGAGCCTGTAAACCGCACCTTCATCCTCCTGTCTCCTGAGGTACTCCTCTATGTGCCTTATGGCGTTCTCGTAATCCTTAACCTTGTAGTACTCCTGGGCCAGGGAGTAGTGGACCATAGGGTTCTCTGGAGCTTTCTTGAGGAGCTCCTTAAAATAGCTTAGCCTGTTCATCCTTTACCTCCTTGAAAAGGTTCAGATCCCCTCTGAGATCTTTAAGATAGACCCTCGCACTCCCTATGGTAAAGCTGACCTTCAGCATAACCGGGATGTTGGTCTTCTTATCTACCCAAACATGCCACTTCCCTTTGGGTTTAAGCATACCCTTCGTGTCTATCTTTGGTACCAGAAGGACCTTCCACGTGTCGTAAACCCTGCCCATCACCCTTACCCTCTCCTCCCCTTCGGTCCTGTATTCAACACTCTGAACCTTACCGTCGTAGAAGATCATAACAGTCCCGCCCTTGAAGTTGGGGGTGTCGAGGTAAACCAGGAAGGAGGTGGAGAAAGGATCAAAGAGATAGACGGAGCTCTCGAAAAAACCTTCCTTAACTATCTGCCCCTCCTTCTTGTACCTCACTATCCTGTACTCTATCCCCCTCTCGTCGAAGAGGTATAGGTGATCCCTTATGTAAGATCCCTCTCTCTGGTACAGGGAAAAGCTCTTAGGCCTCAGGCCCATAAGGGTCGCTTCTCCCCAGCTGTTCACAGGTTTGACGAGCCTACCGACGACCACCGTCTTTGCCCAGGACTTTATCCTGAGCTCTCCCCCTTCCTTGCTGTACAGCACACAGCTCTCGGCAACTGGTAGGAACCAGAAGTAAACCTTGTAACAGGTCTCGAGCTCCTTGGCGTAGATCAGGATTGGAAGGAAGAGGAGTGTAAGGAGAAATCTCATTGCATAAGAACTCTGTTTATCTCCTCGAGGGAGGTTATGCCCTTCTTCACCTTTATCAATCCGCTCTTGTACAGGGTCCTCATACCTTTTTTTACGGCCAAGTCCCTCAGATCGTCCGCCGTACCGCCCTTTATGATAAGCTTCCTGAGCTCTTCGTCTATCTCCATGATCTCGTGTACGGCGGTCCTCCCCTTGTATCCGGTGTTGTTACAGACCTCGCATCCCTTCTCACTCGCCTTGTACACCACTATATCCTCATCGGGGGACTCTATCAGACCGAGCCTCACCAGGGCTTCCTTGGGTATGTCGTGCGGCTGCTTACAGTTAGGGCAGAGCTTCCTTATCAACCTCTGGGCTACTATGAGTATTAGGGAAGATCCTACGAGGAAGGGCTCTATCCCCATATCCGTTAGCCTGGTCACCGTCGTCGGTGCGTCGTTGGTGTGCAGGGTTGAGAAGACCAGGTGACCGGTCAGAGACGCCCTTATGGCTATATCCCCGGTCTCGTAGTCCCTTATCTCACCCACGAGTATTATGTCGGGGTCCTGCCTCAGGAAGGCCCTCAGGACGTTCGAGAAGGTCAGGCCTATCCTCTCGTTCACCTGTACCTGGTTTATCCCGGGTATGGCTACCTCCACCGGGTCCTCGGCTGTCATTATGTTCACGTCCGGGTGGTTCCTCTCCATCAGGGCCGAGTAGAGGGTCGTCGTCTTACCGGAACCGGTTGGACCAGTAACGAGTATCATGCCCCAGGGTTTCCATATTGCCCTCCTGAACTTCTCGAGGTCGTCTGGCTCGAAGCCGAGGTCCTCCAGCTTTACGTTGAGGTACCTTTCGGCCTCCTGGATCCTCATTACGACCTTCTCGCCGTAAACGGTGGGAACGGTGGATACCCTCAGGTCTATCTTCCTCTTCTCTATCTTTATCCTTATCCTACCGTCCTGGGGCTTCCTCTTCTCGGCTATGTCGAGGTTTGCCATTATCTTGTACCTCGCTACCAGGCTGTCCTTTATGTTCACCGGGAGCTGATGGTATATCCTCAGAACCCCATCTACCCTGTACCTGACTATGACCTTCTTCTCGAAGGGCTCTATGTGTATGTCCGAGGCT
>WFPN01000076.1 GCA_015487535.1 Aquificaceae bacterium | reverse complement strand
GGCGTTACCGAACCCTGGTCGTAGTCCCTTATAGCCTTAGGTCTATCCTTGGCGAGCTCGACGAAGGTCCTGTAAAGATCCTTGTCCGCATAGAAGGGGTAGCCCCTCCCCTCGCAGGCCTGACAGGAGTAATCCACCACCGGTTCAATCCCGAGCTCGGCCACGAGGTCGTAGCCTCTCTGGGTCAGGAGTATGTCCTCCTTGTCGTTTATAAATAGCACGCCTTCCGAGATCAGCTTCTTGACTATGCCGGCAGCGGCTGGCACAGGAAGATCCGAGAGATCCACTATCTTCCAGAAGTCTCCCGTAACGAGCGCGGCGGACAGGACCCTCTCAACGTTTCTCGTGTGAAGCCTGACCTTGGTCTCCTTCTGAACCTCCTCAGCTATGCGGGACAGTAGTTCCAATCCTTCACCTCCGGGAAAACTTTGGGATTTCGCAGGCTTAATATTATAAAGGAACGATGAGGCTCGACAAACTCCTTTTTGAAAGGAAGCTCGCCCCATCGAGGGAGAAGGCCCAGGCCCTGATAATGGCCGGTCTCGTCAGGGTCGGCGGGAAGGTGGTGGACAAGCCTGGTTACAAGGTAAAGGGTGACGAGGACATAGAGGTCCTCGAGCCTCCGAGGTATGTCTCGAGGGGAGGCTATAAGCTCGAGGGCGCCCTGAAGAGGTTCAACCTGAAGGTGGAGGGGAAGACAATACTGGACGTGGGATCCTCCACGGGGGGCTTCACAGACTGCTTCCTTCAGCACGGAGCTAGGAGGGTCTATGCCGTGGACGTTGGAAGGGGTCAGATGGATCCAAAGCTCAGGACCGACCCGAGGGTTGTCCTCTACGAAAAGACGGACGCCAGAGATCTCACCTCCGAGCATATCCCAGAGAAGGTGGACGTAATCTCGGTGGACGTTTCCTTCATATCCGCAACCAAGGTCCTTCCGAAGGTGATTCCCTTCCTAAAAGAGGAGGGGATCCTCCTGGTTCTGGTGAAACCCCAGTTCGAACTCTGTCCTAGAGAGGTAAAAAAGGGCGTGGTGAGGGACAGGGAGCTCAGGAAGAAGGCGGTACTGAAGGTTGTAAACTTTCTAAGGGAACTCAGTTTCAATGTGGGGGGTGTTATAAAGGCCCACCCCAGGGGGACGAAGGGAAATGAGGAGTTCTTCGTGCTCGCCGCCAGGAACATAGAGGAGGTGGATGTAGAGAAAGAAATAGAGAGAGCGCTCGATTATACTATTTGAGGGGTGGGCCATGGACACGAGGGAGGAAGCGATAAAGCTCTACCGAGAGCTAATACCTAAGCTTCTGGAGTGCGGAACGGAGATCGATGAGCATTTCCGACGCTTTAGGGAGCTGAGGCTGAGGGAGGACGATCTTTCGTTTCAGGGAGCCCTCCTGAACGTGGAGCACGCCTTCTTCATGGTAGTGCAGTCCATGAACATACTCAGGGAGAACCTGAGCCTCTTAGAGGTAGCGGCTAAGAAGAAGGAGATAGAGTGATGTCTATAAAGGCTCTGCTTCTGGACAGGGAGAGGGAAGTTTTTCCCCTACTGGGGGACATCTTTAACGTTACGGGACACAAGCTCCTCATAGCTGCCAACGACAACATGTACAGGGACCTCATATCGTCCACCGATATAGACATAGTCATACTCAACCACACGGACATAAAGTCCTGGTTCGAGTCGTGGACCGGCGAAAGGGCTACACTCCCTTTCTTCCTCGTGGACAGGGAGGAGGAGGAGAAGCGGCTCCTCAATATGGGATTTTCCGAGCTGAACTTCGTCAGGAAGCCCTTCAATCCCTTAGAGCTCCTCAACAAGCTCAGCTACCTTCACAAGCTAGATCCATTCGAAGAGGCCCACCAACTGGGCCTGATAAATACGGTTGTGAAGCTCTCCAACCTTAAGGAGAGCAGGGTAGTAGAGGTATCGAACGGGAATAGCTGTAACATACTGATCAGAGACGGGGTTCTCGATGGTATGGACTGCACGCTCGAGGAGCTCAGATCTGTCCTGGAAAGCGACAATCCGATAGTGAAGGTGAAGGAGTTTAAGGAGATAGAGCTCGAGCAGAAGTTCGGAAGCACCTTAGAGTTCGTAAAGACCCTGATAGAGAAAACCAAACCCGTCAAGGTCGTGCTATCGGAAGGAGAGAAGATCGTTAAGGAGCTCGAACCCGTTGAGGAGATAGAGGAGGGTCTTTACAGGGTATCCAAGTTCGCAAGCGTTCCGGTCCTCCTAAAGAACGTTTACCTGCGTATATACGAAGGAAGGGATAAGAAGGTAGCCTTCCTGATAAACGCCGGATCCCTCGACGAATGGAGCGGTGTCAGGAACCTGGTGGAGGACGTCCTCTTCAACATGAACGAGCTGGACGCCGTTATCCTTCTCACGGGAGACCTCTCAAGCGTTTACAACACCTTCATAATGGTTGAGCAGAAGGTGAACGTGCAGTTCATAACAGATTACTCGGTAAAGAGGGGCCTCGCCGAGTCCGGGTGCAAGTCGGGGAGAATACGAACCTTCGAGGACTTCCCTTCTTACTCGGTCACCGTCGCCACAGGACACAGGCTCAGGTTCGTTCCCGTCAGCTTCTCCCCATCCTTAGGGGGCTTCTGTCTCTACGAGGAGGATACGGGGTACCTCTTCACGCCTGAATTCCTCAGCTCCTTCTTCAACGAAAAGGAGGAAGACCCCATAGACGAGGTTAAGCTGTACCACAGGGTGTATATGCCCTCCGGGGGTGTCTTGAACAGTTTAGTGGGTAGGGTGAGCGATCTGAACGTTAGCAGGGTGTTTCCCAGGTACGGTCGTCCTTACGGGAACTTTGCCAGAACCCTCACCGAGCTCTCAGGTATGAGGACAGGAATAGATTACGGGCCTGTTTCCGAGAAGGAGAAGGCCCTGGAGGTCCTCAGCAGCGTGGTTAACTTCGTCCTGAACAACGAGGAGAAAGGTGTGAGCGACAGGTTCCTGGAGGAGCTGGGCAGGTTCGCCACCGTAGAGAACGGCAACGTAACGGACGTCTATGTGGAACCTCCCTTTACCGTAGAATTGCTCCTCAACGCCACCATGATGGTTCCGGGTATAAAGCCATCTACGGTGGTAGGAGTCCTGAAGAAGCTGGACGAGGCGGGGGTTTTTATAAACCCCTTCTAATATATGAAGTACCTACCTATTCTCTCTAACCTTGGATGCAGCAGGGCCAAAAAGAGCTGCCTAAAGCCTGTAAATATGGTCACGTCCTCGGGAGTCAGGGGCGGCACCTCACCTGAGAAGTAGATCACGAAGGCCTTCCCAAGCACGTTCTCCCTCGGGACGAAACCCCAGAACCTGCTGTCCTCGCTGTTGTCCCTGTTATCACCCATAACGAAGTAATGGCTTTCGGGAACTCTGAACTTAACGCAGAGGTTGTACTTCCTCTCTATACACTCGTCCTCGCCGTAGGAGACAAGGCCGGCAACCTTGGTCGGATAGGCGGAGTACCAGACCTCGTGGGAAACTGTCTTCCCGTTCACGGGGATCTTCTCTTCGAACTCGTAGTAAAACCTGCCGTTGAAGCTCCTGAGCTTTTTATACTTTAAACTGTACTCCCTACCGTTCACCTTAACCCTGTAGATCTTTATCTCCGCCTCCGGGTCGTAGAACTCTTCGAACTCGACGAGGTCTCCGGGTCCGGCGATCACCCTCTTTATGTAATCGAGGCTCGGGTTTACGGGATACTTGAACACGATTATGTCACCCCTCCTTGGCTCGGAGACCCTGTAAACGAGCTTGTTTACCAGTATGAAGTCCCCTATGAGGAGGGTAGGCTGCATAGAGGCCGATGGTATGTTGAAGGCCTGCACCAGGGTAGCTCTGATTAGGAGAACTACGGCTACTATTACAGCGAACTCAACGAGCCATTTCGGGATGTGTTTCATGGAGGTGAGATTTTAACATAACCCTCCTGCTCCTGAGCTGTCCGCAGGCCCCGAAGACGTCAGCCCCCTTGCTGAACCTTACGAAGGTTGACACTCCCCGATCCCAGAGCTCCCTCTGGAAGCTCAGAATCCGCTCTAGAGGCGGCCTCTCGTAGGGAAGGTTCGGATCCGGATTGTACGGTATCAGGTTCACCTTGAACTTCTTCTTGTAAGGACCTATCAGCTTTGCCAGCTGTCTGGCCTCTTTCACGGAGTCGTTCACATCCTTTATGAGTATGTACTCGAGGGTTATCCTCCTGTACCTGGGAAGGGGAAAGTTTTTCAGAACCTCCATGAGTTCCTTGAGTGTGTTGGTCTTGGTAAGAGGCATCAGCTCCTCTCTGAGATCCTGCCTCGGAGAGTTTATCGAGACGGCCAGGTTGAGCTCCCTCATGAAGGGGTCCCTGGCCATCCTCTTGAGCTGTGAAACTATACCGCTTGTGGAGATAGTTACCCTCCTCTTGGAAAGGTCAAGCCCCCAGGGTGAGACCATTATCTGTGATGCTTTCCTTACGTTATCGTAATTGGCCAGAGGCTCTCCCATACCCATGAAGACGACGTTCCTTATCCTCTCCTCGGTAACCTGCTGAACTTGGAGAAACTGATCCACTATCTCGGCGGCGGTTAGGTTCCTGATAAGACCGTCCATCGCCGTGGCACAGAAGGTGCACCCAACGGCACAGCCTATCTGGGAGGAGACGCAGAGGGTCAGATGGTCCCTCTCCTTTATCAGCACCGTCTCCACAAGATGGCCGTCCTGAGTTCTGAAGAGAAACTTGGTCGCATCCGGGGCCTCGACCCTATCCTCGAGCCTGAGGGGATGGAAGCTGAATACCTTTGACAGATCCTCCCTTGCCTTTTTGGGTAGGTCTGTCATGAGGTTGAAGTCTGTGGTGAGCTTCTTGTAAACCCAGGACAGGATCTGATTGGCCCTGTAAGGCTCGAGTCCCAGGCCTGTGATCCTTTCCTTGAGTTCTTCAAGGGTGTAGCCTGTGATAAATTCCATAGGTATTAAGTTATTCCGTCTTTACCACTTTGACCTTCCCGCTCGCTATGTCCTCTATCGCCTGGAAGGTTTTCTTGATGAGCTCTCTCTCCCCCCTTATGAAGAAGTCCTCACCCTCCTCAAGGAGCTGCCTAGTTCTCTTGACCGCAGCGTGCACGAGCTCGTACCTCGAGCCTACCTGTTTGAGGGCGTTCTCTATATCAGGCCTCTTTGACATAGCACTCTCCTCCTTCTATAAGACTTAAGATCTCCTCGCTCTTTAAAAGGTTCCTTAAGTTCCTCAAGGTGCTATCCCTCTCGCATCTGGAAGCCAGGATTACGCTCTTGAGCTGGTCCACAGCTTTATCAACGAAGTCGTTAATTATAATATAATCGAACCTCTTGGCACAGGGGATCTCACCCTTTGCTGTCTCGAGCCTAACCTGAGCGTTCTTGTCCCTGTATCCCCTGCCTATCATCCTCCTCTTCAGCTCCTCAAGGGAAGGGGGCAGGAGGAAGACGCTAACCGCATCCGGATATATCCTCTTCACCTTGAAGGCACCCTGAACGTCTATCACAAGGAGGGAATCGTAGCCCTCTTCCAAGTTCCTCTCAACCTGATCCCTGGGTGTGCCGTAGTAGTTGCCGTAAACGTTCGCGTACTCTAAAAACCTCCCCTCTTCTATACCCTTCTCGAACTCCTCCTTCGTAAGGAATATGTAATCGACCCCCGGTTTCTCCCCCGGGCGTGGTTCACGGGTGGTTACCGTTACAACCCTCCTTATACCTTCCAGCTGCTGAAGGAGTTTCCCGGCTATCGTGCTCTTACCAGTTCCGGAGGGTGCCGAGAGTATGAAGAGCTTGGCCATACCTGAGTAGGAATTATACCATCTTGCCTTCCCTGAATATCTTGAAGAACTCACCCCTCTTCTCCACGAGGGTGTAAAAGTTCCCCTCCTCCACTATCCTGCCCTCCTTCATAACCACGATCCTGTCGCACTCCATAACGTTGGAGAGCCTGTGGGCCACTATGAACATGGTCTTACCCTCGAAGAACTCAAAGATATTCCTCAGAACCCTCTTCTCGGTGTTCATATCGAGGGCAGAGGTGGCCTCGTCCAGAATTACTATATCCGGGCTCTTCAAAAAGAGCCTGGCTATCGCGAGCCTCTGTCTCTCGCCGCCCGAGAGGGAGTAGCCCCTCTCGCCAACCACGCTGTCGAGGCCTATCCTCTCCACGAAATCACACCCCGCGAGTCTCAGAGCCTCCCAGAGCTCCTTCTCTGAAGCCTTCGGGTTCGCTATCAGGAGGTTCTCCCTTACGGAGGCGTTCAGCAGGAACGTCTCCTGGGTGGCCAT
>WFPN01000075.1 GCA_015487535.1 Aquificaceae bacterium | reverse complement strand
GGTTCAGCTCGGTAAGGAACTTACCAAGGACCAGGTGGATAAGATAATGGCCTTCCTGAAAGCTCTGGAAGGTGAGGTTCCCAAGGAAGCCCTCGAGCTCCCCGTTCTTCCACCCTCTACGCCAAAAACTCCAAAGCCCGTCAGATGATCTCTTCAGGCCCCTCTTGGGGCCTTCTTTCAAACTCTAACCGAAGCCAGGTTCTTATACAGGGCCTTGACCAGCTCGAAGTTGAGCGTATGCCCCCCTTTGTAGGAGATGAACTTACCCCTCACGGACATACCGAGAAGATATAGATCGCCTATAAGATCGAGGACCTTGTGCCTCACAGGTTCGTCCTGATACCTCAGCCCTCCCTCGTTGTACACTCCCTCCTTCCCTATCACGAGTGTGTTTTCAAGGCTACCACCCTTTCCGAGGCCGTTCTTCCTTATGAACTCTATCTCGTGCTCAAAGCAGAAGGTCCTGGCCAGGATTATATCCCTAACATTCCCCCTGAAGGTGTACCTCTGCTTACCCAAGTAAGTTTCAAACTCACCTTCGTAGGTTATCTCGAAGCAGGAACAGGGCAGAACTTTTATATAAGTATCTCCCCTTTCCACCACAACGGGCTCCTCTATCTTCAGTATCTGAGCATCCTCAGTCTGCTTGACGACCTTGTCCTTAAGCTCCCTGTAGTATAGATAACCGCTCCCGTCGAGTATGGGTATCTCGCTCCCTTCCAGAACCTCAACCGTCAGGTTGCTTACACCAAGAAGGTGTAGGGTGGCCATAAGGTGCTCCACTGTCTTCACTACTACACCTTCGCTTCCCAGATCCGTCGAGTGGAAGGTGTTAACCACAAACTCGGGTAGCGCTGGAATATAAACTCCATTCCTATAGAAACGTACACCGGTGTTTTCTGGTTCAGGGTGGAGTACTATCCTAGACCTCTCCCCGGTGTGTATCCCGACGCCTTCGAAATCTATCCTCTCCTTTACAGTTCTCTGCTTCATACCGTCTTTAATATTTGCAATTTTCTTGCCAGAAATCGTGAATTTTACCCGCGACCTCCTCAATCAAGGGTTTCATAGGAACTATATTCGGAGACACACCGAACTTTTCCAGCTCCTTTTTTGTAGTTTTACCAATCGCAACTACTACGAGCCTCTTTAAGATATCGGTTGCCAAGTCCCTTTGCAAATTTGCAAAGAATCCCTTCACCGCGGACGGGCTTGCGAACACGATAAACCCTCCTCCCTTAAGGGCTTCCAGCATTTCCTCCCTGGAGTGTTTGACCACGGAGGTTCTGTAAACGTTCAGGGGAAGGAGCCTGTAGCCTTTTTTGGGAAGCCCGTCGATGAGCTCCCTCCTCCCCTGTTCCGAACGGGGCACGAGGACGAGCTCACCCTTTCCCTCGGGAAGCTCCTCGAGGATACCGGTGGCGGAATTTTCCTTAGGAACTATGTCTACCTTAACGCCCCTCTCCTCTAAGGCCTTTCTGGTTTTCTCCCCCACCGCAACTACCTTGACCCCCTCGGGCACTTTGTACCTTTCCAAGAAGAACCTGACCGCCTTCTGGCTCTGGAATATGATCACATCCGGTTTCTCCTGAGGAAGCTCGAAGGCGAGGCGTTCCGTTTTGATCAGTGGAAGGGCCACTACCTCAAAGCCGTACTTTTCGAAGACCTCTCTGTCCCTTTCTATATCCTCCTGAGATCTCGTCAGGATGACACGCTTTGCACAAGGCTGCTCTCTATCCATTCCCTCATCTCGTTTATAGCTCTCTCTGCCATAATCTCCTTGCGCTTCCTCTTATCTTTTACCTTTTTCTCCAGCGGAGGCAGGAGTCCGAAAACAGGGTTCATGGGCTGGAGCTCACCCTCCTTTGAGGTTATGTATCTGACGAGGGCCCCAAGCATGGTCTCTGCCGGAGGCACGACGGGATCGCCGCCCTCTAATAGTCTGCCCGCGTTTATTCCCGCGAGTATACCCGTTGCGGCTGATGCCACGTACCCCTCAACTCCGGTGATCTGACCTGCAAAGAATATGCTCTCCTTCTTTCTCATGTTGAGGAACGGCGTCAGGACTCTATTTGACTGGATGAAGGTGTTCCTGTGCATAGATCCTAGCCTGACGAAGACCGCGTTTTTCAGGGCAGGGATCAGCCTGAAGACCCTCTTCTGCTCTGGGTAGGTTAGCTTGGTCTGGAAACCCACAAGTGAGAGAAGAGTTCCCTCCTTGTTCTCTCTCCTGAGCTGAACCACCGCAAAGGGCTGCTCTCCAGTCCTGGGATCTACTAGTCCCACAGGCTTCATCGGGCCGAAGAGGAGGGTCTGGTATCCCCTTCTGGCCATCTCTTCTATAGGAAGGCATCCCTCGAAGTGAACTGCCTTTTCGAAGTTCTTTGGCTCTACCTTCTCCGCCTTTAAAAGCTCTTCGTAAAATCTTCTGTACTCCTCTTCTGTCAATACACAGTTAAAGTAGTCGTCTCCTCCCTTGCCGTACCTAGAACCCCAGAAGCCCTTGGAGAAATCAACGCTCTCCGCTTCCACTATGGGAGAGATGGCGTCGTAGAAGTAGAGGGTGTCAAAACCTACCAACTCCCTTATGTGCTCGGTGAGCTCTTCCGAGGTGAGCGGGCCTGTTGCCACTATAACTATCTCGTCTTCGGGGATCCTCTTTACCTCCTCCCTCCTGACCTCTATGTTGGGGTGGCTCTCGATCTTCTCCGTTATGTAGCTTGCAAAGATCTTTCTGTCCACACCGAGGGCTCCCCCAGCAGGCACCCTCGCCTCCTTGGCAGCCTCTATGACCAG
>WFPN01000074.1 GCA_015487535.1 Aquificaceae bacterium | reverse complement strand
GCGGTCTATGGTTTTCAAGACGGTGTCGTGGGAGACCTCTTTCAGAGTGTCTCTCGATGGGACGGCCACTGTCTTGCCGTCGAACTCACCGAGGTTTGAGACCTCCCTGAACATCTCCTCCGTCGCTAGGGGTCTGGCAGCGTCGTGGATAACAACTACCTCCGCCTCCGTTTCGAGTATCCCGTTGAGAACGGAGTCTTGTCTCTCCTTCCCACCCTCGATCTTCTTCACTCCTTCTGGAACCGAGACCTTCGTTAGGGCATCCTGGGGAAGGACGAGAATGACCTCGTCGAAAAGTTTGAGGGCTTTCTCGACCGAATACATGAAGAGGGGTTTGCCCTGAACCTCTATAAACTGCTTCCTCAGTCCTATCCTCCTGCCTTCACCTGCCGCAAGTATCACGCAGGCCTTCATACCTCCTCTCTCATACGCTCTATGCGCGTGAGTATGGGTTCGGAAAAGTCCTCTGACTCTTTCGTAACTATCTTAAGACCATCTCCCGATTCGAAAACGTATCCGTAGAGCTTCAATCCCTTAACGTCAGCCTCGAGAGACTCCCTGGTGGTCCTGTCGAGGAACCTCTTGATGCTCTCCTTGTCCTCAAGGTCCAGCTCCTGCTCGGAGACCTCTATCTCCTCCTCCTCGAACTCACCCTCCTGGGGAACGAAGACCACGTAAACCACGGTCTCCTCTTCCCGTGGGAAGTCAGTATCCTCTATCATCAACTTGAAAAGCTCCTCAACCTTGGCCCTCATCTGGTGTCTTATACTCATGGGCTACCTCCTTTAAGTAAGGTCAAATATAACCGTCTTTATCTCCGTATAATCCTCGACAGCAAACTTGGGCCCTTCCCTTCCTATACCTGAGTTCTTGAAGCCCCCGTAGGGCTGATGATCGACCCTGAAGGTAGGCCCTTCGTTTATGAGGACTCCTCCCACCTCCGCCTTTCTGATGAACTCCCAGGCCACTTTAATGTCGCTGGTAAACACACCAAGCTGGAGTCCGTATTCGGAGCTGTTTACGAGATCTATCGCCTCTTCCACCTCTTTGTAAGGATCAACTATAACCACGGGGGCGAAGGCCTCCTCTTTAAAGAGCTTGGTCTCCGGCGGGACTAGGGAAACCACCGTAGGTTCGAATAGGGCTGTTTTCTCCGCGCAGGCCACACCTCCGACCTCTACCTTGGCCCCCTTCTGGACCGCCTCACCGATCCATTCCTGAACCCTGAACACCTCCGAACTGCTTATCATCGGGCCTACGTCCGTGCTCTCGTCCATGGGATCACCCACCTTAAGGCTCTTGACCTTCTCCTTCATTATTTCGACGAACCTCTCAAATACATCTTCGTGGACGAAGACCCTCTGAACCGATATGCAGACCTGCCCGGCTATCGCGTAGCCTCCGAGAACCGCCCTCTGGGCAGCCTTCTCCAGGTCTCCATCCCTGTGAACTACTATCGCGGAGTTGGAGCCGAGCTCCAGAACCACCTTCTTTATCCCCACCTGACGGGTTATGAGCTCTCCCACCTTCTTGCTCCCCGTGAAGGAGACGACCCTGACGTCCGGGTGGGTGGTCATCGCCTTACCCACGTCTCCGTATCCGGGAATTACTGAGAGGGCCTTGGGGGGCACTCCCGCCTCCAAGAGAACCTCGGCGAGCATTATGGGGGTTAAGGGAGTTCTTTCGGAGGGTTTCAAGATAACTGCATTACCGCAGGCGAGGGCAGGGGCCACCTTGTGCATGGAAAGGTTGAGTGGGAAGTTGAAGGGGGTTATAGCGGAGACGATTCCTACGGGAACTCTTATGTAGAAGCCCACCTTGCCCACGCCGTTCGGATGGGCATCTACCGGGAAGGTCTCGCCGTTAAGTCTCTTCGCTTCTTCCGCGGAGAATATCAAGGTCTGTATAGCCCTCTGGACCTCAGTCCTCGCCTCTCTTATGGTTTTCCCTACCTCGAGAACGAGGGTTTTTGCAAACTCCTCGGACCTCTTTTTGAGTATCTCGGCGGCTTTCATCAGCACTTCGTACCTCTGGTATGCGGTTAAGGAGGAGATCTCCTTAAAGCCCTCTTTTGCAGCCTCTATCGCCCTGTTTACGTCCTCTTCCGTTCCCTGGGGGACCCTACCTATCACCTCACCCGTGTATGGATATACCACCTCTATCTTCTGTGGGCTGTCCACCCACTCTCCGCCCACGAGCATCCTCTTCTCGATCATGGTCCTGCCCTCCGGTGGGATACTTTAAACTTACTTC
>WFPN01000073.1 GCA_015487535.1 Aquificaceae bacterium | reverse complement strand
CTATAACGGAGAAGCTGAGGCTCGGGATAGGGGACAATACGGTGATGGACGCCCTCGCCATAGCCTTTACTGGAGACCAGAAGAACAGGGTCCACATAGAGCGGGCGTACAATCTCTCCTCGGACCTCGGATACGTCGCCAGGGTTCTCGTGGAAAAGGGTCTTGAGGGTATCAAGGCCGTAAAGATAGAGGTGGGAAGACCTATAAGACCCATGCTCGCCGAGAGGATGGCTATACCCTCCCTCATCCTCAAGAAGCTGGGTGGGAAGTGCGGGGCCGAGTACAAGTACGACGGTGAGAGGATACAGGCCCACAGGAAGGGAGACGAGGTCTGGCTATATTCGAGAAGGCTTGAGAACATAACTCACCAGTTCCCCGATCTAATAGAGTTCTTAAAGGAGTCCATACCCCACGACTTTATCGTGGAGCTCGAGTGCGTTGTCATAGACCCAGTGAGCGGTCAAATACAGCCCTTCCAGGTTCTGATGAACAGGAAGGTGAAGTACGTCACCCGTTACCACATACTCAAGTATCCTGTCGGAGGCTTCCTCTTTGACATCCTCTACCTGGACGGGGAAGACCTGACCTTGAAGCCCTACCCCAAGAGGAGGGAAACCCTAGAGAGGGTTGTAAAAACTACAGACAGGGTAAACCTCGCGGTTCGGAAGATCGTGGACAACGTCGAGGATCTGGAGGCATTCTTCCATCAAGCTATCGAGGATGGATGCGAAGGTCTGGTATGCAAGTCCCTTGCTGATAACTCCATATACGAGGCGGGAAAGAGGGGCTTTTTATGGATCAAGTACAAGAGGGACTACAAGTCCCATCTGGCGGATACCCTCGACCTCGTGGTGGTGGGGGCCTTTTACGGGAAGGGGCAGAGAACGGGGTACTTCGGTTCACTGCTGATGGCATGCTACGATCCCGAGACCGATCAGTTCAAGACGGTCTGCAAGGTGGGAACTGGTTTCACCGAAGACGACTTCAAGAAGCTCGACGAGATACTCAAGGATCACAGGATAGACCACAAGCACCCTAGGGTGAACTCCATACTCTCGGCGGACATCTGGTTTGAGCCCTTCTTAGTCCTCGAGATAACGGGGGCGGAGCTCACCTACAGTCCGGTCCACACCTGTGCCTGGGACAAGGTTAAGCCTGGAAGGGGCCTGGGGCTGAGGTTCCCGAGGTTCACCGGAAGGTACAGGTTTGACAAGAGACCCGAGGACGCGACCACCGAAAAGGAGATAGTGGAGATGTTCCTTCAGCAGAAGCAGTACAGAGCCTACTGAGTTATCTCCTCTATAGGCTTTCCACTCGCCTCAACCCCGAATATACCCCAAACAACGTAGGCTAAGAACCCTAGCATCCAGAGACCAAAGAGACCGTATATCCCGTACTCGTAGCCGAAGCTGGACAGTGCGGTGAGTACAGGAGGGGCCAGCGTTCCCCCTATCCTCCCTATTATGGAGATCAGGCCTATGGCGGTGGCCCTCACGTGGGAAGGAAATATCTCCATGGCTGTAACGTAGGCTACGCTCGCAAAAGAGAAGGCGACGAACGAGTATATTGCGAAGGCAACGTAGAAGTTTTCCAGATGAAGGAGTGACAGCGTGGCGAGAGCAGAGAGAAGAGATATTCCTATCCCGGTAGCCTTCCTTCCGAGTATATCCGAGAATATGGCAACCACCACGCCCCCGAAGAAGCCCCCCACACTACCTATCAGAAATAGGTTCGGGATCTCGTCGGAGGGTACTCCCATGGCCGGGACAAGGCTTATAGGTATGAGGGCTACAAGTCCGTAGTAGGTGGTGAGTATGGTGAAGCTGAGCGTGCTCGAAAAGAGGAACCTCCATCTGTAGTTCCTCAGAATGTAAAGAATGCCTTCGAGCAAACCCCCTTCGAAGACAGGAACCCTTACCTTCTCAGCAGAATTCACTCCTCCAGCTTTCTTTTCGAGATCGGCGACTATAACCTCCGCCCTCTCCACAGAGCCTTTGGAGAGTAACCAGCGGGGAGATTCCGGAACGCTTCTTCTGACGAAGGCTACCAGCAGAGCTATCACACCTCCCAGGAAGAAGGCTAGCCTCCAGGCTATATCTCCGCTGAAGTTCTCCAGGAGGAGTATGGCCACTCCAGAGGCTAGGACGCTACCCACGTTCCAAGAGGCCACCACAAAACCGTCCACCTTGCCCCTGTGTCTTGCAGGTATGAACTCGTCTATGGCGGAGTGTATGGCCGCAAACTCTCCCCCTATACCGGCTCCTGCTAGAAGTCTAAGGATAAACACGCTGTAAAAATCCCAGGCAAAGCCCGTCAGAAATGTACCAAGGGAGTAAAGAAGGAGTGTGATTATAAAGACCTTCTTCCTACCGAACCTATCCGCCAGGTACCCGAAGATGAAGGATCCCCCTATCGCTCCCAGAAGGAAACCGCTCACCACGAGGGAGGCCTGGAGGCTCGAAAGGCCGAGGTCTTCTATCATGCTCTTGAGTACGTTACCCACTATCACCACCTCGAAGGCGTCGAGGACCCAGACTACCCCGAGGGCCATCAGGAACTTTGTGTGAAAGCTGCTCCAGGGAATAGAGTCGAGCCTTGAAGGTATGTCAGTTTCCACGTACCTCATGCCGAAATATTAAATCAAGAGCCCGATGATCACCGGGACGGTGAGGAAGCTCAGGAGTACTCCGAGCGTCACAGCCGACAGAGCGAGGCCCTCGTCGAGGCCGTACTTTATGGCCAGAACACCTGCCATAACCATGGGAGGCATGG
>WFPN01000072.1 GCA_015487535.1 Aquificaceae bacterium | reverse complement strand
TCCACACGCCCAGGGTAGCCTGCAGGTTCCCATCGACGTATATGTTGCCCTCAGGATCAAACTGGACCTTGTTCCCCACGATCTTTATCCCCCTCTCGTTCCTGTCCAGAACCCTGTATCCCTCCTCCGTAATCAGGTAGCCCTCCTTATCGAGTCTAAGGTTTCCCTTCCTCGTGTACCTTATACCTTCCTGCGTCCTGACTCCGAAGAATCCCTCTCCCTCTATCGCTATATCGAGATCGTTCCCGGTCTCCCTCAAGGGACCCTGCGAGAGATCGGTGAAAACCCTGCCCACCATGGGGTACACGAAGTTATTGGTCGGATTTTCGGGTGAGCTATCCTGGACTTTACCGCCCATGTCGGTGTACCAGCTCGAGACCTCCAGGAGGTCCCTCTTGAAGGAGGGCGTGTCTGCGTTGGCCAGGTTGTTGGTTACAACGGATAGCTTCCGCTCCTGAAGGAGCATACCGCCGGAGAGTATGTAAAGGGGCTGGTAATCTATAGCCATTCCTTCCTCCCTATATGTTTATATCGACCCTTTGCCCCGTTTTCATTAGTTCTTCCATCTTTACAACCGCATCCCCGAAGTCCGTTATGTACCCTCCGAAGCCCTTGGCGAACTTATCCGCGTTCTCCCTGTCGGCAAATACGAAGGCGGAAGGACTGCAACATGGAGATACAGAGCTCCCAACCACGTACGTTGCTGCGAAGGCGTTTATAGGATTGCAGCTTATAAAGTCTCTCGTTATCGCCATCTCCACCTTCTCAGGGCTCAGGGTCCTGTAGGCTATAAGGCCACAGTGGGCACAGCAGGTGTGGACCTTCTTACCACCCTTTAGGATGTATATGAACGCGAGCCTGAGATCCACATCCTTACCACACACGGCGCAGTTGTTCTCTCTGACGTCCTCCTCCCTCTTCAGCTCTATCGTCCCGTGCCTTCGCACTATCCTTCCCTCCTCCTCGAGCTCCCGGAGCGTCCGGTATATGGTCATTAATGAAACGTCGAAGTACCTGGCGAGCTCCTTGGCGGTGGTGTAGCCTTCCTCTATCAGTCTGAGGATCTCTTCCTTCCTGTTCATGTTAAATTAACATATAGCTGAGAAGCCCGTCTGTAAACTATAAATGGGCATTATCCTTCTATTAATAAAAAGTAATAGTCTGCTTATAAAAATATGGTGATAATCTAATTAAGAGGTTTCCCTGCAAACCTGAAAGGAGGTGTGTAGTATGGCAAGCGTTACAGCTGATAAGACCCTCGATACCTCGGGGCTCAACTGTCCTCTTCCAGTTCTGAAAACTAAGAAGGCCCTCGAGGAGCTCCAGCCCGGACAGGTTCTTGAGGTTATATCTACCGATCCAGGATCGAAAGCGGACATACCCGCCTTCTGCCAGAGGACCGGTCACGAGCTTGTTGAAACCGTAGAAGAAGGAGGTAAGTATATCTTCTACATCAAGAAGAAAGGCTAATAAAGGAGGGTAGCCATGGCAACTGAGAGACTCGCAATAATAGCATCAAAAGGAACGCTGGACTGGGCTTACCCTCCTCTCATACTGGCCTCAACGGCAGCTTCCCTCGGTATAGAGACGGCTATATTCTTTACCTTCTACGGCCTGAACGTGATCCACAAAGAGAAGATGAAGCAGCTCAAGATAGCTCCCGTGGGAAACCCGGGTATGCCGATGGCCTTCCCACCTTCCGTTAAGAAGACCCCTGTTGTGGGTCAGCTGGCAGGCCTGATGGAGGCTATATTCCCAGGTCCTCCCCAGCTGATGGGCGTTATACCCGGAATGACCGACTTCATGACGGCTATGATGAAGAAAACTATGAAGGACCACGGTGTAGCCTCGGTCGAGGAACTCATAGAGCTCTGTAAGGAGGCGGATGTCAAGCTCATACCCTGTCAGATGACCATGGAGCTCTTCGGATACAAGTACGAGGATCTCATAGACGGACTGGAACCTCCGGGAGGAGCTGCTACATTCATCAACTACGTTCTCGAGGCCGACAAGCCTATGATACTTTTCGTTTAAAAATTTCTTAGGAGGAGACAGATGGCAGGACAGGAGTATGAAAAGCTTCTCTTCTACATTCTCACGGTACCCTTCTTCGAAAGGGCCGAACCCACCACCGGTGAGCTTATAAATCCTCAGGCCGGTGCTCCCTTCTTCCTTGCGACCGCAGCCACAACGATGGACTACGAAGTGGAGATGGTCATAACCTCTGAAGCTGGATTTCTCCTCATGAAGGATAACGCCAAGAGGGTAAAGGTCAGGCCCGGCGTAGATCAGACGGTGTACGACTTCATAGTTATGGCTAAAGAGGCCGGCGTCAAGATATATCTCTGTGTTCCCTCCCTAGATCTTACGGACGTTTACAAGAAGGAAGACGTGAACGAGGAGCTCTGCGACGGAATAATCGGTGGTGCGGCTTTCCTCGACAAGCTCATGAGCGGAGAGTATGCTGTTATATCCCTGTAAAGCTAAGGGGAGGGGTTCCTCCCCTTCCTCTGGAAATATGATTATAAGCATATTTTTATATACCTATAACGAAATTTTTTTGTTTCCCGAAGGAAAAGGGACTAACTTAGTATCTGAGCATACCACTCTTAGGAGGTGCTGATATGGAAGGACACCCTTACGGATACAATATACCTATCTCCGAGAAGACCAAGGAGGTCCCTTGGGAGGAGAAGGTCAGGATATACGAGGAGGTCAAATCCGACTTCCGTTTCAAGGAGTTCCTCTTCGGATGCCTAAACTGTGGAGTTTGTACGGCATCCTGTCCTTCCAATAGATTCTTCGACTACTCTCCCAGGGAGATAGTTCAGAGGTTCCTCGAGGAGGACGTGGAAGTTATCTACGATATGATGCACGAGTACATCTGGGCCTGCTCCCAGTGCTTCACCTGCTGGATAAGGTGCCCCTTCGTGAACAACCCCGGCGGGCTCGTGATCATAATGAGGGAAGTGGCTGTCAGGAACGCCTTCGAGGCCACGAAGGACCTTCTTAAGCCCTACGGAAGGGTTCTCCTCAAGGTAATGACGACCGGAAACCAGCTTTCGGCCGACATGCTCCAGCCGGACTTCTTCCCCGACTGGGGTCCCAAGATGCTCGACAACATGGAGAACCTCAGGGCCAAGAGGATGGCCATACCCTTCGACGTCGGTAAGTCCGTCAAGACCGCTTGGGAAGTCTCCCTCGAGACGGCCATAGAGATGTACCAGATCTGGAGGGAAACGGGTATCTTCGAGATGCTCGAAAAGCTCGACCCCAACCTCTACAACGTCATAATGGACATTGTCGAGGAGAACGAGGAGAGGTGGGAAGAGCTCATGGAAGAGGAGGAGGAAGAGTAATATGCTGATTAATGGGGTTGGTACCCCGGACAAAAACCAAAAGGAGGTGTGATTATGGGACATGGGAAGAGCCCATATTTGAGATATGCTGATCCTGAGCCTTTCCCGATACTCAACAAACACTCCCACTACGATCATCTCTTCGAGGAGATGTACGAGCTCGAGGAGAAGGGAGAGATCCTCGTTTACAGGATCACGGAAGAGAACAAGCCCGTTGAGGTTTACACCAGGACCGGTAGGATAAAGGTTGTGCCTACCGCTAAGCTCTGGCACCACAAGTCCTGCGGTCAGTGCGGAAACATACCCGGATACCCCGCATCCATATTCTGGTTCATGAACAAGTTCGGCTACGACTACCTCAACGAGCCTCACCAGACCTCATGTACAGCATGGAACTACCACGGTTCCGGAACCTCTAACCCCGTCGCACTCGCAGCGGTCTGGCTGAGGAACATGCACCAGGCTTGGAAGACGGGATACTATCCTCTCATACACTGCGGAACCTCCTTCGGTTCTTACAAGGAGACGAGGGAGCAGCTCATATTCAACAAGGAGCTTAGAGACGCGGTCAAGCCCATCCTCAAGAAGCTCGGAAGGCTCACCGAGGACGGAAGGATCGTTATACCTCAGGAGGTGGTCCACTACTCCGAGTGGGTCCACGCCGTAAGGCACAAGATCAAGGAGCTCTACGAGAAGGAAGGAAAGCCTAAGGGTATAGACGTCTCC
>WFPN01000071.1 GCA_015487535.1 Aquificaceae bacterium | reverse complement strand
GCGAGCCTCTTCCCTATGTTCTTTGAGGTGAACTCTGCAAACTTGGAAGCGGCTTCGCTTTTGAGCTCAAAGCCAACAGCGGGCCGACCGAACTCGTCCTTGGATATGTAGGCGGTCTTCAGATCGGAACCGGATATTATAGGAACCTTGTCCACCAAGAACCACTCGTTTCCGTCCCTCGATGGCAGGATCTCTGTATCCTTAGTCAGCTTTTTCTCGAGATCCTCTCTGGAGTAGGAGCTGTCCACGACGAGCCTGAGCTCCAACGAGGCCGTGCTCCCTATTATCCTCTTGGCCCTCTCTATATCAAGGAAGCCGGGGAGCTCAATAAGTATCCTGTCCCCACCTATCTTTGTGACCACCGGCTGTGCCACGCCGAGGCTGTCTATCCTGTTCCTCAGGACCTCTATCGTCTGGTCGAGTATGTCCTTTTTGAGCTGGTCGATGTATCTTTCAGAGAACCTGACCAAAAGGATCCCCTCCTGGGGGCGTTCGAAGCTGACCTCTTGAAGGAGCTTCTTCACCTCGGTTTCTATCTGTGGGAGCTCCTTCTCTTCCAAATACTCAACCTCTATGCGGTCTCTCTGGGCAAGAACGTCGAGTATCCTGAAGCCCTTATCCCTGAGAGTTTTTTCTACAAGCCGGGCTGCCCTCTCGTACTCGTGCTCTATAGCCTTCGAGTACTCCGGCTCTAGGACCATCGAGATACCACCCTTGAGATCCAAACCCAGGTTCACCGGCTTGTAAAGGGCAAGACCGAGGGATAGGACCACCAGGATGATGAAACCTACGAGGTTGTATGTAGTGTTCTTCATCTTTTGGTATCTATTATACGCAGAAGCTCCCTAACTATAAGCCCTTGCTTAACCCCCCAGTCGCTAACCCTAAGGTAGTCCTTTTCAAAGATCTCGAGGATCTTTACAAACATACCTATCCCGGCGAGTATGACCTCGGCCCTCCTGTCCTCGATCTGCCTGTACAGTTTGCTCCTCTCCTTGGATGGGATCGCCGAGAGTTTATCGAACCACTCACTCAGGGCCTCAAGGCTCACCACCTTCCCCTGAACCTTCTTAGGATCGTAGGGATAGATCCCGTACTCCAGTGCAGCGACCGTAGTTATGGTCCCGCCGAGGCCTATTATCTCGTCCACATGTCTCTTGAGGGGTCTTATATGTTCATCCAGGAAGTCCATAAGGGCCTTTATCTCATCCTCTTGAGGAGGATCGTGCCTTAGAAAGCTCTCCGTGAGGTTCACTATCCCTAAAGGGAGAGAGGTTAGGTCTTTCACCTGGTAGTCTTTCCCGAATATGAACTCGGTGGAGCCTCCTCCCTGATCGACCACGAGCACTTCACCCTTTGGCCTTAGGGCGTACGACGCTCCCAGAAAGGCGAGCTCGCCCTCTTCGGAGGGGGTTATCACCCTTACCTCTATACCCGTCCTCTCCTTCACGAGCCTTAAAAACTCCTCCGAGTTGCTCGCCTTCCTTATGGCTTCGGTGGCCACCGCGAGCACCTTATCAACTCCGAGCCTGTCTATGTCCTCTCTGTATTCCTCTAAAACCTTTAACGTCTCCTCTATCCTGTCCTCTCTGAGCCTCCTCTCCTCCTTCACACCGCTTCCCAGCGACGTTATCCTTCCCTTCTCGAGGACTATCTCGATCTTTCCCTCCTCGATCTCCGCTATAGTGAGCCTAACCGAGTAAGAACCTATGTCTATCGCCGCTACCCTCATCCCTTCCTACCTCTCACGAAGGGGTACTGTCTTAGAAGAGCCTGCAGGCGTTTGCCCCTGATCTCCAAGCTGACCTCGTTTCCTTCAATCCTCTCCTCCAGATCGACGAAGCAGAGGGCTATCCCCTTTCCAAGGGTTGGGGAGAAGGTCCCGCTCGATACGGTGCCTACCTTCTTATCCCCCTTGTATATACTGTATCCTTCCCGCGGGACGCCCCTGGTGAGAAGTTCGAGGCCGAAGAGCTTCCTTTTTATCTCTTTAGAGAGCATCGCTTCCTTCCCTAGGAAGTCTTTTGAAAGATCCACGAACCTGTCTAGATTCGCCTCCAGGGGAGTTATGTCCTCGGAGATCTCGTGCCCGTACAGGGGGAAGCCGGCCTCTATCCTGAGGACGTCCCTCGCTCCCAGTCCACAGGGTTTTATCTCATTCACAAGCTCCTCAAAGAGCTTAACCCCCTCCTCAATGGGAGTGTAAACCTCAAAACCGTCCTCCCCCGTGTAGCCTGTTCTGGAAACTATAGTGTCTCCAAAGGTCTTGAAGCGGTAGTACTTTATGTCCGATACCTCGAAGAACCTTCCGAGAACCTTCTCGCTATCTCTTCCCTGAACGGCTATCTGGACCGTTCTGTTAGAAAGGTCCTCCACGGGGATGAATTCACTCAGCCACTTCTTTATCTTCTCCCTGTTTCCCGCGTTCACGCAGATGAAGAATTCCTTCTCAGATAGCATGTAGATGGTAACGTCGTCCCTCACACCTCCTCTTTCGTTTGTAAAGAGGTTGTACTGCACTTTACCGGGAGAGAGCCTCTGCAAGTTGTTCGTGGTCAGCCTCTGGAGAACATCGAAAGCCTCCCTGCCGGAGACCAGGAGCCTTCCCATATGGGAGATATCGAACACGCCCACGGAGTTTCTGACCGCGTTCACCTCGTCCACAACGCCCGAGTACTGGAGGGGCATCTCCCAGCCGTGGAAATCGATGAACCTCGCCCCGAGTTTCCTGTGTGTATCGTAGAGAGGAGTTCTCATCCCAAGTATTTTAAAATCTTCCTCCATGAAGAGGTCCGATATACCGAAGGTCGTTGAGATACTGAAGGAAAACTACGAAAGATGGGAAGCTCCCGTGGTAACCCTGGTAGCCCAGCACACACACGATCCCTTCAAAGTTCTCGTATGCGCCTTCCTATCGACGAGGACAAGGGACGAAACCACAGCGAAGGTGTGCAAGAAATTCTTTGAGAGGATAAAGAAACCGGAGGACATATTGGAGATCCCTTTGGAAGAGCTTGAGAAGCTTATATACCCGGTGGGCTTTTACAGGAACAAGGCCGTTCAACTCAAAGAGCTCGCCCGTATGCTGGTGGAAGAGTTCAGAGGGAAAGTTCCAAACAGGCTCGAGGATCTTCTGAAACTCCCCGGTGTGGGAAGGAAGGTGGCCAACCTGGTTCTCGCAGACGGATACGGAATACCGGCCGTATGCGTGGACACACACGTTCACAGGATAACCAACAGGTGGTGTCTGGTGAAGACAAAGACCCCTGAGCAGACGGAGAAGGAACTGATGAAGATTCTGCCGAAGGAGTACTGGATAGTGATAAACAGGCTTCTCGTGGCCTTCGGCCAGAGGATATGCACTCCCCAGAGACCCAAGTGCGAGATCTGCCCGATAGAGAAGTACTGTGGGAAGTGCTTTTAGCTCTGCTCCCCTCCTATCTCGAAGTCCTCGGGCCTTATGTTCTCAAGCCACTCCTTCAGTTGCTGCTTCTCTTCGTCCTCCTCCGGTTCTGGAACCTTTGACTTCTCTAGGACCTCTTCAGCGACGAATATAGGAGCCCCAAACCTGAGGGCAACGTTTATTGCATCGCTCGGTCTCGAATCTATGACGAGGGTGTTGTTCCCCTGAACTATGTGTATCTCAGCGTAGTAGGTGCTGTCCTTGAGATCGTTTATAACTACCCTCTCCACCGTTCCCCCCATCTCGGTGATAACGTTTTTAAGCAGATCGTAGGTCATAGGTCTGGGAGGTTCAACGTCCTGAAGCTTCATGGCTATACCGTTGGCCTCGAAGGCTCCTATCCATATGGGGAGGATGGTCTCCTCGTCCTCTCTAGCCTTAAGGACCACTATCGGCATCTGAGAAACGGGATCGAGCGTAACGCCATGAACTACCATCTCTATCATCTCACCACCTCCAGAAGCTCGCAGTTGAGGTTGAAAGGAGACGCTTCCCTCACCTCCGCTCTCACTATCTTCCCCAAGAGCTCACTTCCACCTTTAAGGGTAGCCCACTTGTTGGTGGTCGTCCTGCCAATCAAAACCCCTTCCTCCCTCTCTTCCTCAACCAATATCTCCTGGACAGTTCCCTCGTACCTCTTGGCGAGCTTAGACATTATTCCCTTCTGAAGATCTAGCAGCCTCTTCATCCTGTCTGTTTTTACCTCATCGGGAACCTGCCCCTCCATGGTGGCCGCGGGAGTTCCGGGTCTTGGAGAGAACTTGAAGGAGAATATCTGCTCGAACTCCACCTCCCTGACCACGTCTAGTGTATGTTCGAAATCCTCCTCGGTCTCTGTCGGAAATCCAACTATTATGTCCGTGGAGAGGGCTATCCCCGGAACAGACTCCTTAAGTCTTTGAATTCTCTCAAGGTAAAACTCCTTGGTGTACTTCCTGTCCATTAGCTCGAGGATCCTGTTAGAGCCTGCCTGGAAGGGCAGGTGCAGGGCGTTGCAGACCTGCGGTATGTCCGCCATGGCCTCTATAACGTCGTCGGTCAAGTCCCTCGGGTGTCCGGTGGTGAAACGTATCCTCTCCACGCCTGGGACCTTGGAGATCTCGTAGAGTAGTTCTGAAAATGGTGTGGGTCTCTCGAGGTCCTTACCCCATGCGGTAACGTTCTGGCCGAGGAGATGTATCTCCCTCACGCCGTCGTCAACGAGCCTTCTGACTTCTTCGAGGATGCTCTCTAAAGACCTCGAACGTTCCTTCCCCCTCGTCTGGGGAACCACGCAGTAGGTGCAGTTCTTGTCGCAACCTTTCATTATAGTTACGTAGGCGCAGTAGAGGTTATCCCTCTCTGTAGGAAAATCCCAGACCTTGTCCTCGTCCTCGGGAGGTGAGTCGAGGATGGCTACCGCCTTATAGCCGGCCTGGGCCTGGTTTATCAGCTCTGGGAGCTGATGCATATTGAAGGATGAAAACATTATGTCCACCGCGGGGGCCTTCTGGACCAGCTCCCACCCAACCCTCTGGGCGAGGCACCCGCAGACCCCTATCAGGGCGTTCGGGTTCTTCTCCTTGATCTTCTTATACTCCCCGATGTGGGAGAGAACCTTTTGATCCGGCTTCTCCCTTATGGTGCAGGTGTTGAGGAGTATGAGATCCGCCTCTTCCCAGTTTTCGGTAGGCTCGTAGCCGAGAGTCCGCAGTATCCCCCTTATCCTTTCCGAGTCGTTGAAGTTCATCTGGCAGCCGAAGGTCTTTATAAAGTACTTCTTGCTCATAGTAATAATTTTGTGGTTTCCCAGAGGCTCAGGCAAGTTCAATTTTGAGGGATTTTTAGCACGGCCTCGAAGGTATATCCCCCGTTTTTAACCTCAAGCTGTGAACCGAGCCATGCAGCCAGCTCCTTAGTTAGGTTAATACCGAAACCCGTACCTTTAAGTCTCTCCTTATCCTCTGCTACATCGTTGATTATGCGAATACCTACCTCGCCTTTGCCAGCATCGCATACTATCTTTACGGTTCCTCCTCTCGGAGAGAACTTAACCGCGTTGTGAAGAAGGTTATAGATTATCCTTCTTAGGACGAACTCGTTCGTGAGCAGCTTAAGATTACAGCTCTCTAGCTCCACATTGACCTTCCTGAGATCCGCCAGAAGATCCAACTCGGAGATTACGTCTTCGAGAACTTTCTCGAGTTTAACCTCCCTCTTCTCACTCCTTCTTAGCTTTTCGACTAGTTCCGTGTCTAGAAGGTATTTCAGAAGCAGGTCTATGCTGTCTATAGTGAGAAGTATATCCCTGTCAAAACGGCTCGGATCGGCCTCGGCAGCGCTCCTGAGAGCAGAAACCTTATTAGCAAGCTCGTGTATTATAATCCTCCTTATATCCGACATCCTACTGCAATTATAAAACGGACCCTCTCTTGCTTTTTACAGAGCCTCGAAGCTGTGGATCACGAAACCCCTCACACCCTCGCACACGAGGTTTTTAAGCTTCCCAACCTTTTCCTTAGGAAAGGTGAGGCGCTCCCCCTTCACCTCGTAGGTTCCCACGAGCTCCAAAAACCTCTCGCCTACTCTGTAAACGTAGTGCTTTTCGTCCCTCTGGGGATTTATCTCGAGGCCTATTAGAACGGGCTTTCCGAGCTTTTTCCCGAGGGCTATCTCCTCCCCGCTCAGCTTGAGAGCCTCCGAGAGGTTGCTCCTGTATGCCATTACCACCACCTCGCCCGCCTCTTCGAAGATAAGCTCTACGAGGCTCCTGTTCCCGACGGGAACCTTCTCATACCAGAAG
>WFPN01000070.1 GCA_015487535.1 Aquificaceae bacterium | reverse complement strand
GGTTCACCTCTATGAGCCTCGCACCGTTCCTTTTAGCAACGAAAGGGAGCTCGGCAGCCGGATAGACCTGAGCTGACGTTCCGACCACTATAAACACATCCGCATCCTCCGAAAGCTCGTAGGCTTTCTGAAGGGCGTCCATAGGCAGGGACTCGCCGAACCAGACCACACCAGGTCTAAGTAGTCCCCCGCAGTTCTCACACCTTGGCGGTATCTCTGGAAGGTGAGTTCTGTAGTCGTAGTCCTCACGCCCGCAGCTCACGCATCTTACCTTCCAGATGTTTCCGTGGAGCTCTATCACCTTCTTCGATCCCGCCCTCTGGTGGAGACCGTCCACGTTCTGGGTTATCAGCCAGAAGTCGGAAAACTTCTTCTCAATTTCTGCGATTATCCTGTGCCCTTCGTTGGGCTCTGCTCTGGCTATCAGCTGTCTCCTCCAGTCGTACCACTCCCACACTAATCTTGGATCCTTTCTGAAGGCTTCAGGGGTTGCGAGCTCCATCGGATCGTACTTGTTCCAGAGACCGTCCTTTCCCCTGAATGTGGGAATGCCGCTCTCCGCAGATATGCCCGCGCCCGTGAGGACCCTTATCTTCATGGCTATTTAAATTTAAAGCTTGACAGACCTCATATTAACCCTAAATTGAACGAAACCAAACCTTAAAGGAGTTTTAGCATGTCACAATCAGTCGAGAAGAACACAGTCGTCTCCTTCCATTACACACTGAAGGATAAGGAGACGGGAAGCGTAATCGAGTCGAGCAGAGAGGGCGGGCAGCCCGTAACGTTCCTCGTAGGAGCCGGAGAGATAATCCCGGGCCTTGAAAGTAGGATGATAGGGATGACCTCGGGAGAGGTAAGGGAGATCGAGGTTCCGGCAGAGGAGGCCTACGGCCCCAGAAACCCAGAGCTTGTCCAGAAGGCTCCGAGGGAATACTTCCAGAACGTTCCTCTAGAGAAGGGACTTCCGCTCCAGGCCCAGACACCCGAGGGAAGGGTGATAAACATGGTGGTGGTTGATTTCGACGAGCAGACGGTAACTGTGGATATGAACCACCCCCTTGCGGGTAAGGACCTGCTGTTTGAGGTTGAGATCCTAGACGTTAGGGAAGCTACCCCTGACGAGATACTCCACAGGCACGCCCACGGTCCTGGAGGAGCTCAACACTAAGAGCTTAGGACCCTCTTAAGAAAGGCAGCGCCGAATACAGCTATCATTCCCCCAACTATGGCTCCGCTCGGGGGGAGGTCGTAGTAAAAGGCGAGGGCTATACCGAGGATAACCGAGAAGGCCGAAACCACGGCCGCGATTACCACGGCACTTCTAAAGGAGCTTGCTATAAGCAGTGCTGTTAAGGCCGGTACAACTATCATAGAGGAAGCGAGTATTATCCCCACAGCCTTTATCGAGAGAACTATCACCAGGGAGGCCACCGAGACGAGCATATGGTTCATCAACCCTATCTTCACGTCCCTCAGCTTAGCTATTTCTTCACTGAAAGTCAGGAGAACCAGCTTCCTGTAGAAGATGGCGAAGAAAAGTAGGACCAAGAAGAAGGAGATCGACACCAATATCAGCTCGGATCTCGTTACCATGAGTATGTTGCCAAAGAGATAGCCGAAGAGGTATTCGCTGAACCCTTTAGCTACACCGAGCACGAGAACCGCCAGTGCCACCCCTCCAGAGAAGACAAGGGCTATCGCTGCATCTCCCGGAACCCTCCGGTTGGAGGTTATCAGCTGGACGATGTTTCCCACCAGCAGGGTAAAGAGGGCCGTTAATATAAACGGATCCACTCCAAGGAGCATGCTTATCGCTATGCCACCGAAGGCCGCGTGGGATAGGCCCGCCCCCAGGAAGGCCATCCTTCTGAGTATGAGAAAGACGCCTGCGATCGCCGAGGCCACACCCACCATGAGACCAGTGAGGATCCCCCTCTGGACGAAGTCGTAGCTAAGGAGCTCCATCCTTCAAACTCCTCCCTATACCGAATATGTCCTCTATGGGTTCAACGGCCCCTTCCGGATCGCCGAAGTAGCACACGTACCTGTTGAGGCATACAACTCTGTCCACATTCTTCATAACCATACCTATATCGTGTGAGATCATAACTACGGTTTTGCCCTCGTTGGCAGAGAGATCTTTTAGGATCTCCGTTATGTGCATCTGAGAGTGAAGGTCAAGTCCTGCGGTAGGCTCATCTAAGAGTAAGAGCTCAGGATCCGAGGCTAGGGCCATCCCGAGGAGAACTAGCTGTTGCTGGCCTCCGGAGAGCTTCAAGAACTGCCTGTTCATGAAGAGGTCTATGTGAAGGTAAGAGGCTATCTCCCTGATCCTCTCTTCAGTGGTTACCGATCTGAGGAGCTCCTCCACCGTGGCCGGGAAGTTCTGCTCCACACTGAGCCTCTGAGGAACGTAGCCTATCCTGTGCCACTCTTTGAAATACCTTATATCCTTACCAAACAGCCTGACCCTACCCGCCGTGGGCTTTAAAAAGCCCAGTATTATCTTGAAGAGGGTAGTCTTCCCCGCTCCGTTGGGACCCACTATGCCTACGAACTCACCCTTGTCTATCTTGAGGTTCACACCCTCCAGGACGTTGACCTTACCGTCGTAGGAGAAGTAAAGGTCCTCTATCTCTATCACATACATCTAAGGGCTTCCCTCAGAACGGAAAGGTTGTACTCCATAATGCTGAAGTAATCCACATTCCCATCCATAGGGATTATCTTCACGTTTATCTCGTAAGTCTTTATTCCGTACTCGCTCCTCAGGATACTGGCTATCTTCGAGGGCTGTCCGTAGATAGTAAGGACGAAGTCAAGTCCCCTACTTTCTATCTCCTTCACGAACCTGAGCATCTCCTTCGGAGATATTCCTCCGTGGACGTGTCCTCCGGACAGGTAAACCTGTTCCAGTCCGTAGTCTTTGGCAAGGTAGCCCAGGGCAGGATGAACCACGGGAAGAACCCTCACCCTACATCGGGCGAGGGTAGAGGAGTAGAGCCTGTCCAGATCCTCGAGCTTCTCTAAAACCTCCCGTAGGTTTCTCCTTAAGGTTTCCTTCCCTTCCGGATCTATGCTTACAAACCCTTCGTAGGCCTTCTTCGCCACGCTAACCATCCTTTTCGGAGATAGCCATATATGAGGGTCCACGCCGATACTTCCCATCCTGATGAGCTCCATACCCTCTGAAAGCCTGACCACCTTCCCCTTGGAGATCTCCTCGATCTTTTGCTCCCATCCACCGAGGGGCACCCCGCTTACGAAAACTATCTCGGCCTTGGACACCTTGAGTATATCGCTTACGGAGAGCTCGTAGTGATGGTAATCGGCCTTCGGGGGTATCAGGACCTCCGTATAGAACCTGGACTCTCCTATATGCTTAACCACATCGTAGAAGGGATAAACGCTCACCAGGGCGAGATCCTTAGAGTATGACAGGGAGAGGAGAAAGAGGATCGGGATAAGGAGGATCACTTCCTGACCTCTTCCCCTTTGGAGAGTTTAGAGATCACGACCTTGATCATCTGAAGCATGGACTGGGGAT
>WFPN01000069.1 GCA_015487535.1 Aquificaceae bacterium | reverse complement strand
TGTCCCCGACCTTTATACCCTCTATGTTGTCGGGAGTGAAGTGGGATCTGATGGCGGTCATGTAGATGTGGACCTCGTTACCCTTCCTTACGACCCCTTTCTTGATTGCTTCGTCCTCGGACTTCACGGCGTAAGGGTGCTTGTTTTTACCAAGGTCGTATATCTTCTTCTGATGCTTGACGACGAGATCGGCGGGTATCATCTGGGCGTAGTGGGGCTCTCCGTGGGTGGGGAAGTCGAGGAGCATCTTCATCTTCTTACCGGTGATGTCTATCAGCTGGGCCGCATGGGGCAGCTCGGGACCTGTGGGGAGGTACCTGTCCTTGGTTATCTTGTTCATCGCTATGAGGTACTTACCCCAGGGCTTTGCCGAGTCCCCTCCAGGTATGACGAGGTGACCTATGGAGTAATAGACCGGTATCCTGTCAACTACTTTACAAGATTTGGGATCGTACTTGACGACCTCAGAGGATATGAAGCAGGAGACGTATGCGTAGCCCTTGTCGTCGAACTCGGTGTGGAGCGGCCCAAGACAGATGTTCTTCACCTCACAGTGGTTGACGGCCTCGTACTTGAGTATGGGTATCCCCTCGATCTCTCCGGCGAACTGCTTGTTCTTTATAGCGTTGATCATCTTGGAGAAGGAGTGTATCGGCTGGTTCACCGAGAGCTTACCGCCACCTATTATGTACTCACCGTCCGGGGAAACATCAACACCGTGGGGGGATTTGGGCGTAGGTAGGTAGTAGGCGACTCCGGGACAGTCCTTAGGAAGGAGGACCGTTACGCTCGTCTTTTTCTCCGCCTTGGCTATCCCTGTGCTAGGATCGACGTAGTTGTGGTAATAGACGGCTTTCATCTTCTTACCTTTGCCTTCGGCAAGGCACTCCTCCGCCCTCTTCCAGTTCACGGCGAGGATGAAGTCCTTATCCTTCTTGGATGCGTTTATCTCCAGAAGCGTGTGGGCCTGCTCGGTGTTGTAGCTGGTGAAGAAGCACCATCCGTGGGACTTCTTCTTACCGCAGTGGGCGAGGTCGTAGTCAAAGCCGGGAACTAAGAGCTGGAAGGCTATATCCATCCTGTTGTTCTTCTCGCCCTTCGAGTTATCGACCTTTATGAAGGTTATAGTTCCCTTAGCCCACTTCTTGTACTCGGCTATCGGGTAATCTTTCTGAGGTATAGGAACGCTGAACCTCGTTCCCGCGACCACGTACTCGGTGTTCTGTGTAATGAAGGATGAGGGGTGGTTTCCGGCCGAGTTCGGTATCTCTATTATCTCCACCGTCCTGAACTCGGATAGGTCTATCCTTGCAACCCTGGGGGTGTTGTTGGCGTTTATGAAGAGCCATCTCCCGTCCGGAACACCGTTCGTCTGCGAGAGCTCGGGGTGGTGCGAGTCATCCCAGGGGATGAAACCGTGGGATGTCATCAGGAGAGCTCTGGTCTCCTCAGAGTATCCGTATCCGTTCTCGGGGTTTACCGAGAAGACCGGTATCATCCTCAGGTTCCTTCCCGAAGGGATACCGTGAACTCCCACCTGACCGTTGAACCCTCCCGAGAAGAAGACGTAGAACTCATCGTACTGCCCGGGGGGTACGTAAACACGCTTGGCGGCCTCCTCCCACTCCTTGCTGAGATGCTTAGTCTGGGAGAAGACGGCACCTATACCGGCGAGCGCCATGACCGCCAGAGCTGTTTTCTTAAGCTTTCCTCCCTTCATATCTATCACCTCCAGAGTTGATTACTTCTCCAAAGACAGAATCCATTTGGCTATCTTCTCCGCCTCCTCCTTGGAAACGGGCTGGCGAGGCATGTAGAAGGCTGTTATGTTCACCCCGTACTTGCTCGCAAGCCCCTGCCACTTACCGACGCTGCCGTTAGTTATGCTCTGAACCAGGGTCTTTACCGCGTCGGGCTTTCCCTTGTATTCCTTGGCTATAACCTTGTACGGGGGACCCACCTTGCTCTTCTCTACATCGTGGCACGAGTAACAGCCCTTACTTTTGAGGAGCGATGGAACGTCCTGGGCGAAGGAGAAGGTCACCGCCGCGGCCGCGAGATAAGCCAATAACGATATTCGCATATCCTAACCTCCTTATCTAAATTATATGATGATAATCAGATTAAGTCAATTCTTCATGAGTTAGTCATAATTTACCATGGAGAGGATAAACTACTTCAGGCTCTACGCAAAGGGTAGGTTCGGAAGGAGGGTTCAGAAGATACCTGTTGCCCTCCCCTTCACCTGTCCTAACATAGACGGAACGAAAGGGAGGGGAGGATGTATATACTGCTACAAAGGTTCCAGGCCCGCACACCTCTCCCCTGGAGTATCCCTCAGAGAGCAGATAGAGGAGGGTATAAGGAGAGGTAAGAAGAGGTACGGCAAAAAGACCTTGTTCTTCGTTTACTTCCAGTCCTACACGAACACATACGGGGACAGGGAGCACCTTAAAGAGCTCTACGATACCGTCCTCGATTACGAAGAGGTGGTCGGCCTCGATGTGGGAACCAGGCCCGACTGTGCCCCAAACTGGGTTCTGGAGCTACTCTCTTCGTACAGAGACAAGGG
>WFPN01000068.1 GCA_015487535.1 Aquificaceae bacterium | reverse complement strand
CGAGGCGTAGTCTTTCTGTGAGAGGTCCTCTATCCCCGCCTCCCTGCAGAGCTCCCTCAGCCTCTCCTCCGTTTCTGTTATAATCTTCTCCAGGGTCCGTTCCCTTTTCATTTCCTTTCCTCCTACAGCATCCGCGCCTCCTTGAGCTTCTTGACTATAAGCTCCCGGACGATCTCCGAGACGTTTCTCCCCTCTTTTTCGGCGAGCTTCTGGAGCTTCTTCTTTATCTCGGGCTTGATAACTATGCTCAGGTAAGTCCTCTTTCTCCCACCCATGGGTATGATTGTATTATGTTACCATCACACTTTAACTACATCTCTATTCCGAACCCTCCTAAACAACCATACGAAAGTGTATATCACACCCATAAAAAGAAACCTGAAATTTTCTTCCTATAATTTAGAGTTTATGATGGAGGAAGAAAGAGACCCCACGGCCGAGCTCTTCTCCCTCTTCAAGGGAAAGCCGGTCGTAATAAAGAGAACCGACGTCGGAGAGGTGGAAGGGACGCTCGTCTCTTACGACCCCGGGACGAGGACGGTTCACACCGATTCGGGCAAGGTCCTCGTAGAGAGGATCCACATGCTGAAGAGCCCTGCAAAGGTAAAAGCCAAAGAGCCCGAAACCCCCTTAGAGAAGCTGGCCATGGGAAAGGAAGTCTTCCTCTACTTCATCGGAGGGGGGAGAAAGAGGGCGAAGTTCCGAGGAGACTACGTTTACTTTGTCCTCGTTAAAGACAAGGACCTGGTAAAGGCCTACGCAAAGATAAGGATGGTTGGGCTCTCTCTGAGAAATCCCTTCAAAGGCATAGAAGGAGAGCCCGAGAGCGTATCTTTCCCTGTCCCCGGGAAGTGGAGGGAGGAGTTTGCAGAGCTCTTTCCTATAATTCAGGATGAGGTTGAGGAGGATAAAGTGTACGAGGTTGAGTTTCTTTTGAGGGACGGAAGGGTTGTGAAGGGGTATTCTGCAAAGTTTTATCTCTCAAGCTTTTACAAGTTCAGAGTGTTTGAAAGCCCTGATCTAAGGGGAGTGTCCTTAAACCTTTATCCCCACTCCATAGAGGATATAATCTCTTTAGAAAATACCGGGGAGGAGTTCAAGTTGAAGGTGAAAAAGGAACCCTCCGGTCCCGGAGGGGAGTTTATAAATGGAGGTAACGAATGAAACGACGATGATAGCTAACTGAGGCTTACGAATACGAACAGAGAGTAGCGGGCATAGCCCGCGCTCTCCAAACCACGACACTTAAAATTCTACGGGGTAATTTGTCCTCTGTCAACCCCTATTTTACCTCCTCCGGTCGGAGGGTTCCGGAAAAAGGAGGAGGTAAGAAAGATGCTGGAACTGATTGAAAGATATGGAGTTTCTTCAATAGAGGCCCACATCCTCGAGTTTCTCCTGAGGCTCTCAAAGAACGGCTGGGTAACCGGTCTAACCTGCGGTCAGATAGCGAAAAAGCTCAGGGTTTCGGTCTCAACCGTCAAGAGGTATCTGGCAAAGCTTGAAGACAGGGGACTCATCGAGAAAAAGGTCCTGCGAGCCGTGGATCGCAAAACCAGGCTTAACCTGAAGGTTAAAATTGAGCTCCTTATGAATAATTATTTTGTTGATCAATATAAACAACATAAACAACAACAAACAAATAATGAGGGTCAAATTGAACCCGGTCCTCGCACGAAACCTTTGAACGACGAGGAGAAGGGAGCCGTCAGGCTTATTGTTCAGAATGATCTCAGGCTCAAAAGGATCCCCCTCCACAAGGCCGTTTTCTTCCTTCTCAACTCCCCCCTTTCCGAAGAGGAGACGCTTCAGGTAATAGAAAACGCGGACGCAAACCCCGAGATAAGGAACCCCGTAGGCTTCCTCGTCGTTTACCTGAAAGTCAGCAGGGAGAGCTCTACCAGGTGGGAGTGGCTCACCTCTCCCGACGAGGCCGTCCCCGGGGAACTCCTTTCCTTCTACGAGGAGTGTCTGGAGGAGAAGGAGAAGATGGAGGAAGAGGAACTCAGGAGGGAGCTCGCCGAGGAGATCCGTTCCTTTGCAAAGACCTACGGGCTTGAGCTTCCCGAGCTGGAGGGGCTTTCTTCCGATGAACTTGAGGAGCTGAAGAAAAAGCTCATAGTTCGGGCCGGGAAGAAGCTCCTCACGGAGAACCCGGAGCTGAAGCCGAGGTTCAGGAAGCTTTACGAGGACGTGAGGAAGATGCCGGGAGACAGGGAGATCAAGGAGTACGTCTTCTACTCGGGGGTGCTTGAGTTTACAGAAGTATTTTGCAGAAAGGAAGGATAGGAACTTTTGGGGTTGTCACGGGAAGTTTGTTTTCCTTCCTATAATTAGGGAGTATGAGTGGAAGAAGGATGGATTACGAGAGGATAATGGACTGCATCTGCTTCTACACGGAAGAGAATGGGGACGGGTGGATGTCCTTTTACAAGCATCTCGGCGAGCTATTTGCTGAGAGTTACAGGAAGGAAAGGGAAGAGAGGGTTGAGGAGAGGGAAACCTCCGGGCTCTGTGCTTCCTGCGGAGAGAGGGTAAAGGGGAAAGTAGTCTGCATCGTTGATCCCCGGGGCAACATCCTCGCCAGGTTCTGCCCCGAGTGTCTTGTGGAGTATCTCAAGGTCGCGGATGAGATAATTTTTGACTTGTGAACCTCTCCTTCCTTACGGAAGGAGCTTCCGGTAGAGGATTTTACCCCACCCGGAAGACCCGCACGGGGATTCCTGCTTCTGCGAGAGATGGCTAACTACCTCTCTTGAGGTAGCCCCGCCAGAGCTCTCTCCACAGGCGTTGGTTCGGGTCGCTCCGACCCTACCACCCTTGAGGCGGGCGAGACCTTTCTTTAGTATGTTCACACTCGCGTTGTAATCTCTGTCCATCACTGCCCTGCATTCAGGGCATTTGTGTAACCTTTCAGCTAACGTCTTTGGGGACTCTGAAACCACACACAGAGCAATCCTGAGTTGTGTAGGATGGGTCAACTTTTACCACCCTTGCCCCTGCCATTACAGCCTTGTAGGTAGCAAAGGTGATAAGCGTCCCCACCCTGCATCAAGTATGAGCTTCGCTAAACTGCTATTCTGAACAAGTCCTCTTATGTTCAGCTTCTCAAAGCTGATGCAATCGTAATTGTTCACAAGATGCCTTGATAGCTTGTGTAGAAAGTCCCTCCTTGCATTCCTTATCTTCTCGTGAACCTTAGCCACTCTCTTTTTCTGTCTCTCCCAATTGTTTGAGTATTTTTCCTTCCTTGAGAGTTTTTTCTGTTCCCTCTTGAGTCTTTTCTCAAGTTTCTGTAAGAACTTTGGATGCTCTATGAACTCTCCCTCTGAAGTTGTGGCAAGGCTCTTGACTCCAAGGTCTATCCCCACAGCTTTCTCCTGAGCTTCCCTCAGTATCTGTTCAAGCTCTACCTCGACCGTTATACACACATACCACTTCCCTGAAGGTTCTTTCTTTACGGTAATAGTCTTTGCCTTTGTCCACTCTATCTGCCTGTGCAGTCTTATCTTGAGTTCCCCGAGTTTGGGAAGGTGCAGGTATGCAAACCTGCCATTTTTCCTTTCAAGCTTGATGACTTCTGTAAGCTTTAGGTTTCCTGTGAGTTTGTCCTTTTGCTTCATCCATACCTGTGGGAAAGTAAAGGAGTTGTATTTGTAGAGCTTCTTCTTTTTGGGATACTTGGCTTCTTTTCTGAAGAACTTTTGGAACGCGTTATCTACTCTTCTCAGACAATCCTGAAGGACTTGAGAGAGAACGAGCTTCAGGGTTGGGTCTTGTTTCTTGAGCTTGGGTAGGGAGTTCTGCTGGTGGGAGTATGTGATAGTTTTCTTCTCTTCCTTCCAGGCTCTTTTTCTCTCCTCAAGAGCGTGGTTGTAGAGGTTAAAGAGGATGTAGAGCCAGTTTTCCATTCTGTATTCCAGCAAGATTGAGGGATATGCTCTGAATTTGTAGGTCAGCAAGAACCTAGTCTCTTCCTTGGTTTTGGACATAACGTTTTACATCCTCCAATTTTACCTATCCCACACTTGCTATAAAGTAAGGCTGAGACCAGAACTTACCACCCCCAAAGCTCCTTCTTTATCACATCAGGAAACTCTTTCCTGAGTTTTCTTGACGTAACCGATTTGAGATAATTCACGAATTTGGAAAGCGTAAGGGCTGGTCTTCCTGAAAAGAGTATGTGTATGTGGTCTTTGTCTGTTTCCTGCTCAATTATTCTGACTTTGAAATGTTGAGCTACTTCCTCAACAACTTCTTTGAGTCTTTGAGCAAGTTTCCCTATGAGGACTTTCTTTCTGTATTTGGTAACCAAGACCAAGTGGAACTGAAGGGAATAGACGGAATGGCAACCTTTGTCTAACTGATATTCCATAGCAATAGTCTATGGTAGACCCTATATTCTATCAACTCTTCTGTCAACGCCCTTACGGGCGGCGCCCTATATCCCCTCCTTTACAGAAGGGAACTTAGGGCGTGGATTTAGTTAAAAGGAGGGAGATACGATGAACGCTGTGGAAATTCCTGTGTCGAAGATAACTGTAAAAGAAGAAATCCTCCCCAGAGAGGGGCTCAACGAAGAGGTCCTTGCCAGATACATTGAAACCATCCACGAAAGCCCGGACGACAGGTGCCTGAGAACCAGGTATTAGGAACAAAATGTATTCAGATGATTAGATTCCACAGTTCTCAGACTCAACCCATTGCTACTACCCCCTATCCCCAGTAGGGACTCAGGGGTTACTTTGAAGAAAAGTTCCATGAGTTTGAACCTCACAGGATTGCAGAGCTTAATAAAAAACACCTTCGGGTTCTCGTAAAAGCCAAGTCTCGGGAGCTTAGCTCCTACTCTCAATATGTTCAAAGCGCCTACAAGGTCAGCGTGAAATACCTTGTTCAAAACTTTATCCTTAAACATGTTCTTATTTCTTTCTCCCCTTCTTATTTCCTTTAGCTTCCCCTCCAGTTTCTCTATTTCCTCCTCCATCCTTTCTGCTTCTTCGCTTCCCTCCACATTGCTGAACTTTACCTTGAGAACCATCTTCTTCCTTCCCAGTTTCTGAACTTTCGTTATATCCGCAAAAGGAGAAGTCTTAGAGGTGTAGCTCTCATCCACTTCTACCACTTCCATTCCAAGTTCCTGAGCCTTATACCTGATTAGCTCTATCAGTCTCCTGAAGGGTATAGATACAAACTCCTGATTGGTCTTCCTCCCCAAGTTTATCCCGTTCTTGCTCTCAAGGGCGTTCTTCCCAACATAAATGACTCTGTGTCCTGTTTCATAAAGTATGTCCACCACCTTCCTCGCTATCCAGTGAAGCTGGGTCTCTATCCATCTCTTCCTGTGGGCTGAAAGAACCTTTTGCTTTAT
>WFPN01000067.1 GCA_015487535.1 Aquificaceae bacterium | reverse complement strand
GAACCGGCAAGAGGTTCGCTTACTACGAGACTATCGGTGGAGGCATGGGAGCCTGGGCCGGCGGAGACGGAGAGAGCGCAGTTCACTCCCACATGACCAACACGATGAATACACCCGTTGAAGCCCTAGAACACTCCTACCCGTTCCTAGTCAGGAGGTACGCCGTCAGGAGGGGATCCGGTGGTAGGGGTATGTACAGGGGCGGAGACGGTATAATCAGGGAGATAGAGTTCTCAGCTGACGTGGAGGTTACCGTACTTTCCGAGAGGAGGAGGGTTCCACCCTACGGGCTGTTCGGAGGAGGTCCGGGAAATGTCGGCAGGAACATACTGATCGAAGGTGAGAAGACCGAGGAACTTCCGGGAAAGTTTGCAAGAAGGTTCAAAAAGGGCTCAAAACTCAGGATAGAAACGCCGGGAGGCGGAGGTTATGCTTAACATAGGAGTTCTGGTCTCCGGCAGGGGGTCGAACCTACAGGCGATAATAGATGGTATAGAGAAGGGGAGGATAGATGCGAGGATAAAGCTAGTGATCTCGGATAACCCCGATGCCTTCGCCATAGAAAGATGCAAGAACCATAACATCCCCTACAGGATTGTGGAAAGGAGGAACTTTCCCTCTAAGGTGGCATTCGAAGAAGAGATGGCAAACCTCCTAAGGGAGGAGAATGTTGAACTCGTGGTCCTGGCCGGCTTTATGAGGATACTCTCGAAAAGCTTTCTAAGGCACTTCCCCGACAGGGTCATAAACATACATCCATCTCTGATACCCGCCTTTCAGGGCTTGCACGCCCAGAGGCAGGCCGTGGAGTTCGGCGCAAAGTTCTCTGGCTGCACCGTCCACATAGTTGATGAGAGCGTGGATGGAGGACCCGTTATAGTTCAGGCGGTAGTACCTCTGCTACCGGAGGATACGGAGGAGAGCCTCTCGGAAAGGATACTGAAGTTCGAACACAGAGTGCTCCCCCAGACCGTCCAGTGGTTTGCAGAGGGAAGGGTAAAGGTGGAGGGCCGAAAAGTTCTTGTCGAAGGGGCCAAATACGGCACCCTGCCGGTGAACCCAGAGCTTGAGAAATTCTGAAGAGGGTATAATTTTTAAGTCGTCATGGTCGAGATAATCGTTGCCCCCAACGCTGGCTTCTGCTTTGGAGTTAAGAGGGCCGTCAAGCTCGCCGAAGAGTCCTCCTCGCTGACCCGGGAGGGTGTCAGGGTTTACACCCTCGGCCCAATAATCCACAACCCCCAGGAGGTGGGAAGGCTAAGTACGAAGGGAGTTAAACCTCTGAACGGCGAGGAGCTCAGGGAAGGGGATGCCATCATAATCAGATCCCACGGGATACCTCCGGATAAGGAGAGGGAGCTCAGGGAGAGAGGGCTCAGGGTTATAGACGCCACGTGCCCTTATGTAAAGGCGGTTCACGAGGCGGTATGCAAGCTCTCGGAGGAAGGTTACTTCATAGTCCTGGTTGGCGAGAAGAACCACCCGGAGGTGATAGGAACGCTCGGATACCTAAAAGAGTGCGGTGGGAAAGGAATAGTTGTAGAGAGCCTCGAAGATCTGAAGGAGGCCTTTAAACACGAGAGGATAGGCGTTGTTTCACAGACTACCCAGAGCGAGAAATTCTTCAAGGAGGTGGTGGGGGAGTTAGCGCTGTGGGTGAAGGAGCTAAAAGTAATAAACACGATATGCAACGCGACCTCAGTCAGGCAGGAGGACGTGTACAGGATAGCGCCCGAGGTGGACGTTATGGTGATAATAGGGGGGAAGAACAGCGGGAACACGAGGAGGCTATACACGATATCCAAGAGCCTCAACCCCAACTCCTACCACATAGAGACCGCCGAAGAGCTCGATCCGTCATGGTTCGAGGGCGTTAAAAAGGTAGGTATAACCGCTGGTGCTTCTACACCCGATTGGATAATAGAGCAGGTGAGGGTTAAAATAGAGGAGATATGCAAAGAGCTGTCCTGCTGCTCCTGATAGCTCCAATCATAATCTTTGGGGGGAGCCTCTACGAACTCTTGATAAAGGAGCAGATAGAGAGTATACCCCTTGAGAAGGCCATAGTTGTCGGTAAAGGCGAGAAGAAGCTGATCACCTTCATAAATCCCGACTGTCCCCACTGCAGGGCAGAGTGGAAGGAACTTAGAAAGCATCTAGACAAGGTAAAGGTGTACGTCTTCCTCTTTCCCTTTAAGACCTGGGGAGAGGAGAACATAAAGAAGGCTTACTATATAGCCTGCTCGAAGGACAAACTGAAGGCCCTCGACGAGGTTATGCTCGGTAAGGTGGACGGGAACGTCCCTCCAGCCCCCAGATGCTCGCTGGTGGAGGAACATCTCAAGGTTGTAGAGAAGGTAGGGGTGAACGGAGTTCCCTACAACATAATACCGGACAAGAACAAGATAATAGAGGGGTTCTCGAAGGACCTCCTGAAGGAGCTGGGAATAGAGAGGTGAGGAGGAAGGAGCTCGGGGAGCAAACGAGGGAGAAGATCCTGAGCACCGCAAAAAGGCTCTTCGTCGAGAAGGGTTACTTCAACACGAGCATAAGGGACATAGCCAGGGAGGCTGGGGTGAGCACGGGAGCCCTGTATCACCACTTCGAGAGTAAGGAGGAGATAGCCGGGGAGATCTATCAGAGGACACTCAGCGAGATACACAGGAGGATAGAGAGATCCATCTCAGAAGGAAAGACGGCAGAGGAAAGGGTCAAGGGTATAGTTCGAACGCTGCTGGAGCTTGCGGAGGAGGACAGGTACACGATGGAGTACGCCTTGTACGTAAAGCACAAGGAGATACTCGACATACCCGTCTGCTCTGCCGAGCCCTTTGAGCTTCTAAAAGACTTCTGTAAAGAGGAGATAGAAAAGGGAAATATAAAGTGTGAGAGGGAGGAGATCTGTGCAGTGTGCCTGACGGGAGCTCCCGTAAGACTCATGCAGCTGAAGTGGGACGGAGTGATAAAGGAAGACCTGAGGGACTATGCTGAAGACCTCGGAGCGTGCGTTTGGGCCTCTCTCAGGGCCTGAAGATTCTTCTATGGAGAAATTGACATACCGAGCGCTCGGTATATTATCCTAAGTAAGGAGGTGGTAAGCATGAAGAGTCTAGCGATGGTTGTGAGGCAGGATGCCTACGATCTGGTGCTAACCCCTCTGGCCTTCGCCTACTTGGGGGCCTCGGTCTATGACGAGGTAAACATACTGTTCGTGAACTGGGCGGTCCGTCTGCTGTCCAAGCAGGGAGTGGAAGCGGTAAAGCCCTCTGCAGATCACGCTGGAACTCCGATAGAGATGATAGAGGAGAGGGTCGCCGCCGCAGGGCTACCAACCGACTTACACGAGATCTTCAAAGCTCTGAAGGAAACGGGAAAAGTTCACCTGTACGGCTGTAGCCTTGCCGCTGAGATATTCGGGGTCAGCGAGAAGGACCTTATACCCGAGGCTGACGGCATAGTGGGGGCCACCTGGTTTCTCACCGAAAAGGCAGAGCCTGCGAGCGTGTTCATGCAGTACTGAAAATGGACAGGAGTTTCTGCAGGAGCTGCGTTTACTACGTTAAAAATCTCCCTAAAGAGCTATACCCTGAGGATGAATGGAAGAAGTTAGAGAGGCTCGAGTGTTCTATAGAGGCCTCGCCTGGAGACGAGATTTGCAATACCTTTAGAAAGAGCTCATGCTCTCTTATAGATCTGGATGGAGGTAGCGAGCCATGAGAAAGATTTTCCTGCTCTTAACTCTCATCTTTTCCCTGACCTACTCGCAGGAGGCGAGGCCCCTGAAGGCCGTCTTCGACTGTGCAGTGGGAGATCTGGATTGGATAAGCCTGAGGCTCTCACTTATAAAGAAGACCGCCGAGAGCCTGATAAGGGAGGGGAAGGACTACAGGTTCGTTATAACGATCCACTCCTACTGCATCCCTATAGTTGAGAAGAACCTTAAGAAGTTTCCAAAGAAGAAGGCTAAGAAGATAG
>WFPN01000066.1 GCA_015487535.1 Aquificaceae bacterium | reverse complement strand
GAGCAGTGGTTCGCCCTCTCGCTCCTGGACAGGCCGCCTTCGGTAGCCTCAGGGCCGGTGGACGCCCTAAGACAGCCCGTGGTGGATCCCAAGAAGGAGGGCCTCGACGTCAGGCCCTGGGGAGACGTGATGGTGGAGCTGGGCACCAGGCTCAAGCTCCCCGGCTTTGTGAACGAGGACGGAACGCCCAAATACAAAGACTTCAAGGACTTCCTCATAAACTGGCAACCGAGGCCCGGAATCGGGGCCCTCGCGGGATGGAGAGGTAAGAACGGGGACAAGCACTTCGTGGGAGAGCCTAACCCCAAACAGCTCGAGATGTACACTAAGAACAAGGGCTTTTTCTACTATAGGCTCCCCGAGCATATGAGGTACTTTAGGCATATAAACAAGGACTACCTAGAGTGGGCCAAGAGCGTGGGCTTTGTGAAGAAAACCGATCCCATCATAATGAACTTCTACGTGGAGTCCCTCCAGACCTTCAGGCTCGAGGGACAGGGACTTTGGGAAGGTGAGAACCAGCCCCCCAATGATCCCGTGATCAGGGAGAGGCTCGTAAAGTACTTCGATCCCCTGCCCTTCTGGTACCCTCCATTCGAGGAGGAGGTCAGCGGGGACGAATACCCGCTCTATGCCTTCACCGCAAGGCCCCAGTGGATGTACCACTCATGGGACTCTCAGAACGTATGGCTCAGGCAGATATCCACGAGGAACTTCCTATATATGAACCCCAAGACAGCTGAGAAGCTAGGGATAAAGCATCTGGACTGGGTCTGGGTAGAGTCGAGGGTAGGAAAGGTCAAGTGTCAGGTATTCTTAACCGAGGCCACAGAGCCAAACTCGGTCTGGACCTGGAACGCGATAGGAAAGATGCAGGGAACGTGGGGCCTCAAGCCCGAAGCTGAGGAAGGACATCAGGGCTTCCTACTCAACCACGTTATACCCCACAGCATAAAGATAGGGAGCAGGGAGGTATTCTACGGGGATCCGGTAACCGGACACCTCGCCTGGTTCGATACGAAGGTTAAAGTTTATAAGGCTGAGGATCAAGAGCCCGAGACCTACCCTGAGTTCAGGGTAGAACCTCTCCCCTACATAAAGGAGAGGTGGGTTGAGGTTCTGAGGTACAAGCCTTAAGGAGGTGCTGTGATGGCACAGTTTGCTCTTGTTATAGATCTCAACACCTGCGTCGGATGTCATGCCTGCGCTACCAACTGCAAGGAGTGGAACACCCAGGCAGCCTTCGGGCCTCTTTCAGACTTCGATCCCTACGGAGCCCATCCGGAAGGTGTCTGGTACAACAGGATAATGACCTACGAGACGGGAGAGTTTCCCAACACCCAGGTATTCCACCTTCCCAAGTCCTGCCTCCACTGTCAGGATGCTCCCTGCGTCCCCGTCTGTCCAACTGGAGCTAGCTACAAGAGGGAGCAGGACGGGATAGTTCTGGTGAACTACGACGATTGTATAGGCTGCAAGCTCTGCTCCTGGAGCTGTCCCTACGGATGCAGAGAGTTCGACGAGGCAGACAAGGTGATGAAGAAGTGCACCCTCTGCATAGACAGGATATACGACGAGACCTTACCTCCCGAGCACAGGAAGCCCGCTTGTGTCCTCACCTGCCCCGCAAGGGCTAGGTTCTTCGGGGACATAGAGGATCCCAACAGCGAGGTTTACAAGGTTATAGAGGAGAGGAACGGTTTCGTCCTATTCCCCGACATGGGAACGAACCCAGCAAACCACTACCTGCCAAGGATAGAGACCAAGATAAACCTCGAAGAGTTCGAAAAGCACATACTCAAGCCCGACAACCCGCTCTTCTTGGAAGTTATGAAGAGACACCACGTCTCTAACAAAGCTCCGCAGGAGAAACAGGTAGAGGAGGTGGTCTGATGCACCCACCACTATCTTTGATATTCTTCTTCCTCACCGCTGGAACTTCCATAGGTCTTTTCATCTTCATGTACGCGATTGAGTTCCTCCAGCTCTTCGGGAAAGGGCAGGGTCTTCCCAAGGAAGTTATCCTCAAGTTGGGAGTGCTGGAGCTGATCCTGATAGGCCTTGGAGCCTTCGGGGCCTCCTTTCACCTCGGGCACAAGCTCAGGGCCTGGAAGGCTGTAAAGAGGTTTAGGACCTCCTGGCTTTCGAGGGAGGCGGTCTTCAGCGGAGCTTACGGTGTGTCCCTTCTCATATACTTAGTCCTCAACCAGTTGGGGGCCAATCCCTTCTTCGAACACTTCTTCGGTATCCTGACCTTCATTTTAGGGGTTCTAAGCGGCTTCTCCACGGCGATGATATACGCCTCCAACAAGTTCGTCCTCGAGTGGAACTCCTCCATTACGGTGATCTACTACCTCCTCATGTATCTGATGCTCGGCTCCACCCTGATGGCTTACTTCTCACATCTCTACAACCTCCCCTACCTGGGGATCTTTATATTCCTATCATTTCTGTTCTTGGCGCTTGGGCTCGGTTTCAGGCTTGCCTTCAACATAAGGCAGTTTTACCTAAAACGCCCCACCATGAACGAGGCTCTGAACCTACCCCATAACAGACCTATAAGGGTCGTGGATACTGGAACTACCACCGACAACTACTGCACCGAGGAGTTCTACTACAGGAAGGGTAAGGAGATGCTCTCCACAGTAATACCCGTTGCCTACCTGCTTACCTTCGTCGTTCCCCTCTTCCTCGTCCTCTACGCCTGGATAACTGGAACCGCCAACCACTGGATTTTAGGGCTTACCTACCTCTTCGTCCTCGTTGGTAGCGCACTTGAGAGGTGGAGCTTCTTCGTGGAGGG
>WFPN01000065.1 GCA_015487535.1 Aquificaceae bacterium | reverse complement strand
GCCTTATACTTCCTGGCCTCATCCGAGCATCCTCAGAAAGAGAGGCTTCTAGAGGAGCTCCTGAAGGTACCTTCCATGATAGAGAAGACCCTGGAAGATGCGGATATCGTTGAGAAGATAGCGCAAAAGTACATGAAGATGAGGGATTTCCTGTACCTCGGGAGGTATCTTAGCTATCCCATCGCGCTCGAGGGGGCTCTCAAGCTGAAGGAGATCTCGTACATACACGCAGAGGGCTATCCCGCCGGTGAGATGAAGCACGGCCCGATAGCTCTGATAGACGAGAGGATGCCCGTGGTCGTGGTTGCACCACAGGACAGGGTCTATGAGAAGACTATCTCGAACATCGAGGAGGTCAGGACGCGTAAGGGAAAGGTCATATCCGTAGGCTTCAGAGGGGACGAGAAGCTGGAGAAGCTCTCGGAGGAGTTCATCCCTGTTCCGGCCGTAGAGGAGGACCTTTCCCCCTTCGTAACCTCAGTACCTCTACAGCTTCTGGCCTACCACATAGCGAGCAAGCTCGGCCTTGACGTCGATCAGCCGAGGAACCTGGCCAAGACCGTTACCGTGGAGTGAAAAGGAAGTCCAGCAGCGTCTTCTGGGCGTGGAGTCTGTTCTCCGCCTGGGTGAATATAAAGTCCGCGAACCTCTCGAAAACGTCCTCCGTTATCTCCTGCCCCTTCTTGGCGGGGAGGCAGTGCATAACGAGAACGTCGTCCCTTGCGTGTGATAGAAGCTGTTCGTTCACCTGAAAGGGTTTCAGGGCTTCGAGTTTCTCCTCCCTTTCGTTGTCCCCCATGCTAACCCAGACGTCCGTATATACCACGTGGGCGTCCCTCACGGCCTCTACCGGGTTCGTTGTCAGATAGACGTTTCCCCCGGTGAAGTTGGAGAGATCGAGACCGGCCTGTAGGTAGTAGCTATCCGGCCCGTAGTCCTCTGGGGTTGCCACGAAGAGGTTCAGGCCAAACAGTCCCGCTCCCACGAGCCAGGTGTTGCACACGTTATTCCCATCCCCAACGTAGGCTATCTTTATCTCCTTGACCTCCTCCCCGAACCTCTCGTAGAGGGTGAACACATCGCTCAGGACCTGACAGGGATGGGACTTGTCGGTGAGGGCGTTTATCACCGGGATCGAGGCCCACTTGGCGAACTCCTCGAGCCACGTGTGGGAGTGGTTCCTCACGATAGCCCCGCTCACGTATCTGGATAGGGTCCTCGCAGTATCCCTGACGTCCTCCCCCCTTGAGAGCTGGAGATGGCTCTCCTGGAGAAATATGGCGTTCCCTCCGAGCTCGCTTATCCCAACTTCGAAGGAGACCCTAGTCCTCGTTGAGGGTTTTGTAAATATCAGCGCTACGGTCTTTCCCTGCAGGACCTTATCTAACTCCTCCTCACCTTCCTTTACCTTCTTTGTTCTCTTGACTACGTACCAGGCTTCCTCTGGGTCTAGGTTCCAGAGGTCGATAAAATCACGCTTCATGGAACTATTATCTTACAGGTTCTTGAGCTTTTCAAGGATACGCTCTCTCTGTCCCTTCTCACCCTCCTTCCCTTCCTCCAGGAGTCTCAGGGCGGCCTCGTAGTACCTCTTAGCCTCTTCCTTGTAACCCATCTTCAGGAGGACGTCCCCAACGTGCTCGTTCACAACGGGATCGTCGTAGGCCCTTCTCAGAGCGTCTAACAGGTACTGGATGGCCTTCTCGTAATCGCCTTTTAGGTAATAGACCCAGCCCATGCTGTCTATGTAAGCCGGGTTGTCAGGATCTTCCTTGAGTGCCTTCTCTATCAGCTTTTCTGCCTCCTCAACCCTCGCACTCCCGTACCACAGAAGCAGCGAGTACCCAAGATGGTTATACAGGTCCGGATCCATCGGGTTCAGCTCGAGCGCCTTCCTGAGGTTCTGCTCCGCCTCTATAATCTTGCCCAGCTGGTCCAGAGCTATGGCCTTGAGGAAGTATATCCTGTACTCTCTTGGGTTTATTGAGGAGGCCTTGTCCAGAACCTTAACAGCTTCCTCGTAGTCCTTCTGATCCATAAGGAGGTTGGCCTTAAGCATCAGGAGCTTCACGTTCGCAGGGTTCAGAGTAAGCCCCTCCTCTATCAGGTCCTGCGCTTTCCTGTAATCCTTTAGGGATAGGTAAACGTTGATGAGCCTCTCCAGTATCCTTTCGTTTTTGGGGACTACCTTCCTCAGCCTTTCGTATATCTCCTTCGCTTTCTCCAGCTCCCCGGTAAGCTCGAGGGAGAGAGCGTAAGAGTAAGCCAGGTTGAGATCCTCCGGATGGAGTGCGTAGAGGTCTTTCAGTATCTCCTTAGCCTCGCTGAACCGACCCGACTGGATCAGGGTCAGCGCGTACTGATGCTTGTACTGGTAGTTGTCGGGAAACAGCTTGTACAGCTTCTCGTAGATCTCCCTCGCCTCCTCTATCCTTCCCGTAGCCATGTAGAGCTGCGCCAGCTTCTCTAGGGCTACCCTGTTGTTCGGATCCTTCTTGAGTATGCCTTTGTAGAGCTTCTCAGCCTCGGAGAACTCCTCCCTGCCCTCGTATATCTTCCCGAGGGTCACGAAAGCCGCCTCGAAGGTCTTCCTGATCTCGAGAGCCTTCTGAAGGTACTCTATCGCCTTATCGACCTTACCCTCGCTCAGGTAGAGTTGCCCCAGCAGGTAGTAGGGAAAGGGGTTGTTTGGACTCAGCTCGGCAAACTTCTTCACCACATCCCTCGCCTTGTCCATCTTCCTAGCCTTTATGTACTCGTCGGCGAGGAATATAAGGATCTCCCTGTTGTTCGGGAACTTCCTGTAGGCTCTTTCCAGTATCTCAAGGGCCTTCTTCCTGTCGTTTTTGAGCCTGTATATGCTGTACAGTGCAACGTAAGGTTCAACCTTGTTAGGGTATTTTTTCAGGTACTCCTTGGCGAGCCTGAGGGCCTCGTCCACCTTGTTGATGGACATCTCGAGTCGTATGGTGTCCAGGTATAGGGAGGGTGTGGGTTTCTCCTCGATAGCCTGGAGGCAGTACAGCTCCGCCTCCCTCGGCCTGTCGGATAGGTACCTACACATGACGTAATCGAAGTAGTAGTTGGCGTGCACAAGGCCTGTGAAGATAAGGATGATAAAGAGAAGCTTGCTCATGCCCTCTGACCTTCCTTGTATATGAGGATGGGTATCTCCACCTTTCTGAACACCTCGGTAGAGGTGCTCCCGAGAAGTATCCTCTTGAGCCCGGACAGGCCCCTGCTTCCCATTATGAGGAGCTCTATATCGCTGTCCTTCTGGATGTGATTTACTATCTCCTCGGCGGGATCCTTTCCGCTCACGAACTCTGTCGAGACCTCGAAGCCGGCCTCTTCGAACCTCTCCTTGACCCTTTCTAAGTACTTCCTCTTCTCCTCCTTGTACTTTTCGTATATGGCCTTCCCTATCTTTTCAACCAGAGGAAGGTCTATGGGCTCCTCTATGTGGAGGATCTCGACCTTAACCTTGAAAGGCTTGAGAAACTCCAGGGCGAACTCCATCGTCTTCTCGGCAGTCTTGGAAAAATCGTAGGCGATAAGGACCTTCTTGGTGAAGGTAGGCTCGAAGCCCTTTATTACGAGAACTGGCTTGGTACCGTGCTTTACAACCTTCTCCGCCGTGGATCCTATCAGGATCTTCTCCACGAGACCCTTCCTGTGACTCCCTATCACGACCAGGTCTGGGCTCTCTCTTTCTTCCGTCTCAAGTATAAGGTCCCTCGGATCTCCTACATCGATCAGGAACTTGACTTTTATGGGCTTTAGAAAGTCTGCAAGACCCTTGAGCTTCTCCTCGGCTTCCTTCTTCTTGCTTTCTTCGATCTCCTGGAGGAGCTTTACGTCTATCACGTCCACGCTCAGGCTCTCTGGATAGGGTATGTATATGGCCGGTGAGACGGCGTGGAACAGGATAACTTCTCCCCCGTGGACCTCGACTATTCTCTTTACGACCCTCAGAACTACGTTCGTTATGTCGGAAAAATCGACCGGGACGAGGATCCTCAATCCAAAAACCTCCCTACTACCTCCTCGAGAAATTTCTGTATCTTCCCGTTGGAGGCCACTATATCCCTCTTTCTGCCTTTTTCCATTACCTTGTAAATTCCTCCTGCTTCCTTTAGTATAACAATTCCGGCGTTTATGTCCCAGGGGTGGAGCTCGAACTCCATCAGTCCCTCGAAAACACCCTCCGCCAGGAAGCACAGATCGACCGCCGCCGCCCCGGGCCGCCTCATGGCGGCGACCTTGTCGAACACCTCTTTGAATATAAACCAGTACGTATCCAGATCTCTCATAGCCCTCGAGGGGAAGCCGTAGGCTACCACCGAGTACTTGACCTCCGAGGTGCTGCTCACCCTGATAGATCTGCCGTTCTTGAAGGCTCCCATACCCTTCGCAGCCCAGTAAAGGTCGTCGAAGTAGGGCAGGTACACCGCTCCCACGACCGGCTCTCCCTTGTAGGAAAGGGCCACCGAGACGCCGAATACAGGAAAGCCGGCTATGTAGTTCTTCGTCCCGTCGAGGGGATCTATGTACCAGACGAACTCTCCTTCCTCTTCTCCGCCTTCCTCCTCTCCCACTATCCTGTGGTCGGGGAACTTCCTCGAGAGGAAATCCCTTATCCTCTCCTCCGATGTCTTGTCCACGTAGCTGACAAAGTCCTTCTCCGCCTTCTCCTCTATACTCTCGTCCTCTACCTTTCTGAAGTTCTCCTTGAGAACTATACCACCCAGGAGGGTCGCCTCCTTGGCAGCTATCAGAAACTCTTTTAGTTCCATCTTCACTCCCTATCGTCTAGGGCCTCGAGGCAGGGCAACGTGTTCCCCTCTAAGAGCTCCAGGAAGGCTCCTCCTCCCGTGGAGACGAAGTCGATGGCGCTGTAAACGCCCGCCTTGTGTATGGCGTGATCCGTATCCCCTCCACCCGCTATGGTCAGGGCAGAGGACTGGGCTATCATCTTCGCTGTCTCGAAGGTCCCGTTCTTGAACCTGTCGAGCTCAAAGACCCCCATGGGGCCGTTCCATATTATCGTCTGTGCGTCCGATACTATTTCTCTAAGCAGTTCCAGGGAAACGGGGCCCACGTCGAGACCCTTCCATCCCTCAGGTATCTCCTGCCAGGGAACGACCTTCGTTGGGGTGTTGTCCGAGAGCTCCTGCCCTATGACGAAGTCCACCGGAAGGTAGAGTTTGACGTCCAGCTTCTTGGCTATCTCGAGTATATCGAGGGCTGTAGGTATGAGATCCTCCTCCACTAGGGAACTCCCCACCCTGTACCCCATGGCCTTTATAAAGGTGAAGGCCATAGCTCCTCCTATGAAGAGCTTGTCCACCCTCTTGAGGAGGTTCTTTATGATCCCGAGCTTTGTAGATACCTTTGCCCCTCCGAGTATGGCTACCACAGGCCTCTGGGGGTTTATCATCGCCTTCTCGAAGTAGTTGATCTCCTTCTCTAGCAAGAATCCCATTACAGCAGGCTTGAGGAACTTGGGGACCAGATATACGGAGGCGTGTTCCCTGTGGCAGGTTCCGAAGGCGTCGCTCACATAGACCTCGCCGAGACTCGCCAGCTCCTTTGCGAAGGTCTCGTCTCCTTTTGTCTCCCCCTCGTGAAAGCGTAGGTTCTCCAGGAGCAGAACCTCTCCCTCCTTCATATCATCGACCATCCTCCTGACCTCTTCTCCCACGCAGTCTGGGGCGAGCTTAACCTCGCTCCCTATCAGCCTCGAGAGTCTCTTCGCAACGGGTGCGAGGGAGTACCTCGGGTCCCTCCCTTTAGGC
>WFPN01000064.1 GCA_015487535.1 Aquificaceae bacterium | reverse complement strand
ATATTCGAGCCTTTCTACACAACTAAAGAGAACGGCTCGGGCCTGGGATTATCTATAGTTCTTAGGAACGTTTACCTGCTTAAGGGAAACGTTCAAGTGGAGTCTGAGCCAGGAAGGGGAAGTATATTCAAAGTACACATACCAGTCCAGGGGGTGCAGGATGAAGAACATACTCCTGGTTGAGGATGAAAGGGACGTAAGGTATGCCCTCAGGAGGGTATTAGAAAGAGCGGGTTTCTCTGTTGTGGACGTTGAAGGTCCAGAACAGATAGAAAACCTCGATGGGTTTAACCTTATAATCCTTGACCTTAAGCTCAAAAACACCTCCGGGATAGATTTCCTAAAGGAAATGAAGGAAAGTGGTGTAAACTTGCCTGTGGTTGTTATAACCGCTTACGCAAATGCTGAGAACATTATATCCGCTTCCAGATACGGGGCTGTGGATATACTAAAAAAGCCCTTTGACGGGGAGGAGCTCCTCGAAGTTATCGACAGGATCTTAGGCGAGGCTGAGCCTGAAAGGCCTGAAGACATAGATGGGGTTATAGTGGGCGAGTCCGAGGGTATGCTGGAGGTATTTAAAAAGGTAGGGCTTGCAGCTTCCACAAATATGAACGTTCTCCTGATTGGGGAAACTGGAGTAGGTAAAGATCTTCTCGCTCGAATTATACATGAGAACTCTCACAAGAAAGAGGGCCCCTTTGTGGTAATCAACTGTTCTGCCATACCTGAGAACCTCCTCGAGGCCGAACTCTTCGGGTATAAGAAAGGAGCCTTCACGGGAGCTGTGAGGGATACTAAAGGGAAGATAGAGCTTGCGGAAGGAGGAACACTCTTCTTAGATGAGATAGGTGACTTACCATTCCCTCTTCAGGCTAAACTTCTGCGTTTCCTTGAGGACAGAACTTTCTACAGGCTCGGGGACGATAGGGAAAGGAGAGCGGATGTAAGGGTTATAGCAGCTACAAACAGGGATCTGAAAAAACTTATAGGAGAGGGGAAATTCAGAGAGGACCTTTACTACAGACTTTCCCAGATAGTTATAGATATCCCCCCTTTGAGGGAAAGGAAGAAGGACATACCTAAGCTGATAGATTTTTTCATAAATAAAGCAAACACCGAGTTCGGCACAAAGGTAACTGGTATAGAGGAAGAAGCACTTGAAGAAGCTCTTTCCTACGACTGGAGGGGCAACGTTAGAGAGCTTAAGAATGCGGTTTACAAAGCCGTCCTCGAAACGAAGAAGGGAAGGATAAGGAACTTAAGGCCCCTGAATGAGGAAGTGAAGGATGTATATGAGCTTATAGACATGTGTCTCCAGAAACTTCCTGAGTCCGAGTACGCTAGCTTCCTGCGGAAGGTGGAGAGAAGGTTTATAGAGTTCCTGATGGATAAGTGTGGAGGGAACAAAAGTCAGGTTGCCAAACTCCTTGGTATATCGAGAAACACGCTGAGATCCAAACTAGAAGAACTGGACCTTTGATTTTCTATATAAAATTATGAGGTTATGATCTCGGCACTGTTTGAGGGGCTATGCCCCAACTGCGGCGGTAGTATAACCGCAGACAGGCTTTCAAGAGGACTCCCCTGCGAGAGATGCCTTCCCAAGGAAGTGGATAGGGAAAGGGTCTGTTCTTACATAAAGGAAGGGGAGCTCAAAGACCTCTGCGATGTGGGGAAGGAACTCTCAGAATGGGAGAGTGTTTTCAAAAACAAGGTAGGTAACGATCCCTGGAGCCTTCAGAGATCCTGGGCAAAGAAGGTCTTCCTTGGAAGGAGCTTCGCCCTCCTGGCACCAACGGGCGTGGGCAAGACGACCTTCGGTATCGTAACAGCTTACTTCCTCTCCCTGAAGGGAAAGAAAAGCTACATACTCCTTCCCACAAAGCTCCTCGTGGACCAGGTGAGTAAAAGGCTCCTCCGGACGGGAATAAATAAGGAACAGGTTGTAGTGGCTGCAGATACGACTGAGAAAAAGAAAAGGGAGATCAAAGAGAGGATAGCCTTGGGAGATTTCAGGGTCCTCGTTACCACGTCCATGTACCTGTACAAGAACTACGATATAATCCCCAAGGACTTTGACTTCATATTCATAGATGACGTTGACTCCTTCCTGAAGACCGCAAAGAACATAGACAAGGTTCTAACGATGCTCGGCTTTTCCCAGGAAGATATAGATAAAGCGCTCGAACTCATAAAGCTAAAAGAAAAGAGGAGCAAGAGCGAGGAGGACTGGGAGAGGATAAGGGAACTGTCAGGGGAGGTATCTTCGCTTCAGAGTAAGGCGAGAGGGGTCTTGGTGGTTTCCTCTGCTACAGGCAATCCTAGATCCAGCAGGATAAAGCTCTTCAGGGAGCTTCTGGGCTTTGAGGTGGGAAGACCCACCCTGTACCTGAGAAACGTTGAGGACCTCTACGAGGAGGTAATGGACCCTCGGGAGGCTCTCGTTGAGAGGGTGAAGGAGCTCGGCAGCGGTGGCCTCATCTTCGTGTCTTCAGACGCGGGAAAGGAGGCTGTCCGGGAGGTCGTGTCCCTGCTTGAGGGCGCTGGTATAAGGGTGAAGTCCTACGAGGATATAAGGGATTTTTCCGAATTCGAGAACGGGAGTGTAGATGTTCT
>WFPN01000063.1 GCA_015487535.1 Aquificaceae bacterium | reverse complement strand
TCCCTGCTCCTGGTTTCCGAGGTTCTGAGCAGGCTCAGGATGCCCTTCTCCATAAAGGTCTTCAACGAGAACGTCTATGAGCTGAAAGACTTCGAGGAGGATTACCGGATAGCTAAGGCCCGCATAATGGAGCTGATGTCGAGCGTGGGGGGAGGGACGGATCTCGGGAAGGCGATAAATATAGGTCTAGAGAGTCTGGAGCTTTACATAAAGAGCACCCACAGGAAGGGTATCCTTATACTCTTCACAGACGGGGAACCCACGAGGGGCCTCAGGGGCGAGGACCTCAAGTCCTTCATCCTCCAGATGAAGCAGAAGTTCCCCATAGTAGGTGTGGGGGTGGGAGAGGCTACGAAGCTTGTTAAAGAGTATTTCGACAGGACCGGAATAAGCGTCGAGGACATCTCAAAACTTCCCTCCGCCTTCTCCTTCGTAATAGAGAACCAGCTCAAGAGACTCCTTTCTGTAAACTGATAGTATGGATTCTCTCTTAGAGAGGGGAGGGGTCCTCTTCGAATTCGGCCTCATACTCATCGTTGGGTATATCTTCGGAAACCTGGCAAACCTCTTCAAGCTCCCGAGGGTAAGCGGGTACATCCTCGCCGGTATAATCATGAGCCCTTCCCTACTGGGTATCATAGACAGGAAGTTCCTCGAGAACGCGGACGTGGTCACCCACGCGAGCCTCTCGATAATTACATTCCTGATAGGGGCGAGTCTGAGCTGGAAGAGAATCAAGCGGTTTGGAAAGAGCATAGCCCTCATAACGATCGGTGAGGCAGAGCTCGCCTACATCCTCGTTACCCTCGCTATGGGTCTGTACCTATCCCTTACTCAGGACTACGACCTCAGTCTGGTGATCGCCTTAGCCCTTCTCTTCGGATCCCTGGCCTCTCCAACCGATCCCACGGCGACCCTCGCGGTGATCCACGAGTACAGAGCCAAGGGACCTCTAACGACAACGGTCCTCGGAGTGGCTGCCTTCGACGACGCCACGGGGATAATCAACTTCGTCCTGGGCTTATCGGTGGCCTTGGCACTTACATCCGGATCTTCCTTGAGCCCAGGTGCTGTTATGCAGGAGATAGTCCTTCAGATCTTCGGGGCAGTTCTACTGGGCCTGCTGATGGGTGCTGTGATGTTCTTCCTAGGGAGGTTCGCTAAGGAGAGGAAGGAGGTGATCACACTCACTGTTGGGATGCTGCTTCTGACCCTCTCCATAGCGAGGGTCTTGGGGGTTGATGAGCTCCTCTCCACGATGAGCGTGGGTATAGCTATAGCCAACCTCGGGGACGCCTGGGAGGAGTTTGGGAAACCTTTAGAGAACTACATAGAGGATCTCATATTCACAGCCTTCTTCGTGGTGGGTTCTGCCTTTTTAGACTTAAAGGTTCTCATATCATTCTTTCCGGTCGTCCTAATCTATATAGCCAGCAGGTTCGCAGGGAAGTTCCTTGGTGTTTACCTCGGGGGGCATCTTTCGGGGGCATCCGAGAAGGTAAAAAGATACCTGGCCTTTGCCCTCTTTCCCCAGGGAGGAATCGTTATAGGCCTTGCCCTTCTCGCCTACCAGAATCCAAATTTCAAGGAGGTGGGCTCGATCTTGGTGAACGTAGTCATAGGGGCTACCGTTATCCACGAGCTCCTGGGCCCAATATCCTCCAAGCTGGCGCTTACAAAAGCAGGTGAGATTTCAAGTAAGTGAGCACGGATAGCATTCCATCCCAGCTCTTATCCAGATAGACCTGGATTGAATATACACAAAAAACGTGTATATTTATACACATGGTTAGGAGATTAAACATAACCCTTGATGAGGAACTTGCCCACGAACTGGAAAGGTTCAGCTCCGAGCTTGGTGAAAAGAAGAGCAAGATCATTGAGAAGGCTCTTACCTTTTACTTTGACTACCTTGACCTCAAGATTGCGGAGGAAAGATTAAAAGAACTTGAAAGAGGAGAGACGGACACTATACCCGCGGAGGAAGTTTACAAAGAGCTTGACCTCTAAAGAATGTACAGGATAGAGTTCCTAAGAAAAGCCTACGAAGAATTCAAAAGTTTGGATAGGCCTATCCAGAAGCTGATCAAAGAAAAGCTGGATATTCTCGCAAGCAATTCAGAAGCACTTAAAAACAACATAAAATCCCTTAAAGGTAAACACGCAGGTCTCTACAGGTTGAGGGTTGGTAACTATCGGGTCATTTACAAAGAGGAAAAGGATAGGCTTTTGATACTTATAATCAGGGTAGGGCACAGGAGAGAAGTGTATTAGAATACTTCCATGCATCCTAAGGAGCTACTCAGGAAGATCTGGCAGTTCGTGTCCTTCCTCTTCGTTCTCTACGGCTTTTACCTCTTTTTCCTCTTCGTGTGGGACACTATGGTTAGAGTTAACGAGAAGATCGCCCTCCCAGTCGCCCTTCTATCCACGCTCGTGCTCATGGCTGTCAGTGCCCTTTTCTGGATCAGGAAGCATCTGAGAGGAAGCTCTCCATCCGTTTCTTGAAAGAAATTTTTTAAGCTCCTCGTATATGTGTCTCATAGTAAAGGGCTTCCCTGAACCTCCTCAGATTTTTCTTGAGGTCGTCTTTATCAACTTTAAGCTCCTTTCTCTGGGACTTGATGAACTCCTCCAGTACCTCGTTCTTTATCCCGTAT
>WFPN01000062.1 GCA_015487535.1 Aquificaceae bacterium | reverse complement strand
TTTCTCATGAGAACTCTCCTGAAGCCCGTAGGGCTCTTTCTGTTCGGAAAAGACAAGTGGGACTTCTTCATACACTCGGTCGAGGAGAGCTACAGTCTTGAGGAAGTAAGAAACATGTTTGAGGGAAAGGGTTTCCGTCTTGAGTATTCCAACCGGAGGTTCTTCGGGGTAGTGCAGGTGGCGGTCTTCGTTAAAACTGCCTGATGAACCTTATGTCGTTCTCGTAGAAGAGCTTTATGTTGTCTATTCCGAAGAGAAGCATTGCGAGCCGTTCCACACCCATACCGAAGGCAAAGCCCTGGTAGAGGTCTGTGTCTATACCGCAGGACTCCAGAACGTTCGGGTGAACCATCCCGCAGCCCATCACCTCAAGCCATCCTGTCTCCTTACATACCCTGCAACCCTCCTGAGAGCATATCACGCACCCTATATCCACCTCAGCGGAGGGCTCGGTGAAGGGGAAGTATGAGGTCCTGAACCTCACGGGGAGGTCCGTCTGGAAGAACTCCCTTAGGAACTCCTCTATAACGTACTTCATGTGCCTGAAGTTGGCGTATTCGTTTACCACGAGACCCTCAACCTGGTGGAACATGGGAGAGTGTGTGGGATCGTCGTCCCTCCTGTAAACCTTCCCCGGGGCTATCATCTGTATGGGAGGTTTCTGTTTTAGCATCGTCCTTATCTGGACGGGTGAGGTGTGGGTTCTGAGCAAATATCCTGGCCTGTTTACGTAGAAGGTATCCTGCATATCCCTTGCGGGATGATCCTTGGGAATGTTCAGCTTGTCGAAGTTGTACTCTTCAAGCTCAACCTCAGGCCCCTCCTCAACGGTAAAGCCCATGCCCCTGAAGATGTTCACTATCCTCTCAAGGGTCACTGTTATCGGATGAAGGCTACCGACAGCTCCTCTAACCGGAACGGTGAGGTCTATCCACTCTCCGGACAGCTTCTCCTCAAGCTCCCTTCTCTTTAGCTCCTTTTCCCTTTTCTTGAGGCGCTCCTCTATCAGCTCCTTTATCTCGTTTACCTTTTTCCCGTACTCCTTCCTCTCCTCCGGGGGAATCTCCTTTATCCTCTTGAGGGCGGAGCTAACGAGCCCATTCTTACCCAGATACTTGGAGCGAACGCCCTGTAGCTCCTGAAGGTCCTTTGCGGAATCTATCTCCCTTAGGGCTTCTTCCTTTATCTCTTCTAAGTTCATTACAGGGCAGACTTTGCCTTCTCAACCACCTGGGCGAAACCCTCAGGGTCTCTGACCGCCATATCGGCGAGTATCTTCCTGTCAAGCTCTATCCCTGCCTTCTTGAGACCGTTTATGAACTTGCTGTAGGAAAGACCGTAAGGCCGAACAGCCGCGTTTATCCTCGCTATCCAGAGCCTCCTGAACTCCCTCTTTCTCTGCCTCCTGTCCCTGTACTCGTAGTAGAGGGCGCGCATTACAGCCTCTTTCGCCCTCCTGTAGGAGGTGTGGCGCATTCCCCTGTATCCCTTCGCCAGCTTGAGTATCTTCTTTTTGCGTTTCCTCGAAGAGGGTCCCTTGACTCTCATCTCTCCTTTCCTCCTTGGATTGAAAAAGGTATTTTAGCACAGAAGGATATAATTTAAACCTATGAACCTCGCAAAGAAGTACCCTCCCAGCTATACCTACGAGGACTACAAGCTCTGGGAAGGGGACTGGGAGCTGATAGAGGGGGTTCCCTACGCCATGGCTCCCTCTCCCTTTGGGAAGCATCAGAGGGTAGCCTTTGAGTTTGCCCGTCAGCTCGGAGAACAGCTTGAACACTGCCCGGACAGATGCTTCGTTTATCCGGAGCTGGACTGGATAGTTAGTGAAGACACGGTCGTAAGGCCCGACATAATGGTCGTGTGCAAAGAGATTGAAGAGTATCTGAGGGAGACCCCGGAGCTCGTTGTGGAGGTCGTCTCCCCCAGCACAGCCCAGAAGGACGAAAAACTAAAGTACGAGCTCTACGAGAGAGAAGGTGTGAAGACCTACGTCCTCGTTTATCCCGACCTCAAAAAGGTGAGAGCGTTCAGGCTAGTCAGAAGCAGGTACAGGAAGTTCTTCGACTCGGACGAGGGCGAGCTTGAGCTTAAAATAAAAGACTGCACTTTAAAGATCGACGTTGGAAGACTCTGGTAGGAGGAAAGAGGATGTCCGCGGTTTCTGAAGAGCTGAGGTCTTACGCTGAGGAGAAGGTAGAGAGGGCGAGGAGTGTTCTAAGGGAGCTTATGTCCCTAAGAACTGAAGTGAAGAACAAAACGCTCCTGAGGGCTGCTGAACTCCTGGATACAAAGAGGGATCTCATAAAGGAAGAGAACGAGAAGGACATAGAGTTTGCAAAGGAGATAGGACTTAAGCCTGCGGTAATAGACAGACTCGTCCTGAATGACAAACGCATAGACGGGATGATAAAGGTTCTAAAGGACGTTGCCTCCCTTCCAGACCCGGTGGGAGAGGTGATAAAGATGTGGAACCTGCCCAACGGGCTGAAGGTTGGGAGGATGAGGGTTCCCCTCGGGGTCGTCTTCATAGTCTATGAGTCAAGGCCCAACGTTACGGTAGAGGCTGCGTCGCTGTGCATGAAGTCTTCGAACGCGGTGATCCTGAGAGGTGGAAAGGAAGCGGTAAACTCCAACAGGGTTCTCGTGGATATACTCAAAGAGGCTTCCCGTGAGGAGGGCTTCCCAGAGGAGGCGATCCAGTTCATAGACAGAACCGAGAGGGAGATCGTATGGGAGATCCTGAAGATGGAGGGCAGGGTGGACGTAGCTATACCCAGAGGAGGGGAGAGCCTTATAAGGGCTGTTGCCGAGCATGCGAAAGTTCCCGTGATAAAGCACTACAAGGGGGTTTGCAACATATACGTGGATGACAGGGCTGACCTTGAGAAGGCTTACGATATAGTCTTCAACGCAAAGGTTCAGAGACCTTCCGTATGCAACGCGGTGGAGAACCTTGTGATAAACAGGAGGATACTTAAAGAGTTCTTCCCCAAGATGGCCTACTACCTGGGTAAAGCTGGGGTTGAGCTAAGGTGTGACGAGGAGAGCCTCGAGGTGATCAAGAACGACCCAAAACTCTCTTTCGTGAAGGCCGTTCCAGCAACTGAGGAAAACTACTACGAAGAGTTTCTGGATCTCATACTTGCTGTCAAGGTGGTGGAAGATATAGACGAGGCTATAGCATTCATAGAGAAGTATGGCTCAAAACACTCGGACGCGATAATCACCGAAGATTACAGCCGGGCTATGAAGTTCCTGAGGGAGGTTGATTCGGCCGCCGTTTACGTGAACGCTTCAACAAGGTTCACCGACGGGAACGAGTTCGGCCTCGGGGCGGAAATGGGCATATCTACGGACAAGATACATGCACGGGGTCCCATGGCCCTAGAAGAGCTCACAATCCCCAAGTTCATTATCCTCGGAGAGGGACAGATCAGAGGCAACTTCGGAGTTCCGGAAGAGTTTAAAGGGTGATGCTGAGAAACGAGCTCCAGCTTAAGTTAAAGGTAAATCTAAACCTGCTTCTCAAGAACCAGGTAGAGATCCTCCTATATCCGATACAGGACCTAGAGCAGATACTGAAGGAAGAGAAGGAGTCCAACCCCTTCATAGAGGAGATATACGTATCGAGAAAGGCTGTAGATCTCTTCGAAGAGAGAAGGTTACCCGAACCCGTTCATACATCACATCCCTTGGAGATGTTGGAGAGGAACGTTAGGGCGGAGTTAGAAGGACTGGATCTTGAGATAGCCATGGAGCTTATCTCAAGCGTTGATGAGAAGGGGTTTTTCAAAGGGGACACGCGCAAGGTAGCCGATAAGTTCGGAGTCTCACACGAGTATGTAGAGGACATCAGAGAGTTCGTCATGGGACTCGAGCCCTACGGGGTTTGCTCCCGGAATGTAATCGAGTTCGCTAAGGTGCAGATAAGGGAGCTCTATCCCGAAGAACCCTATCTTTTGAGGGAGTTCGAGAAGGCTTTGGAAGGAAAGCCGGTGAATGAGGAGGTGAGGAGGAAGCTCTCCCATCTGAGGTTCTCACCTATAGAAGAGCCTGTGAGCGCTCCGAAGGTCTCCAAGGTTGATGCGGTTATAGAGATAGACGACGGCAAGCTCGTGGGGTACATATACGAGGAGCTCATAGATATAAGGCCGAACCTCAGATACATGGAGATGCTCCAAAAGGTAAAGGGAGAGGCTAAGGAATTCCTGAAGGAGTACGTGGAGAGGTTCGAGAACTTCAAGAAGATCCTCGCTATAAGGAAGGAGAACCTGAGGAAAATCCTGGATCTGGTTATAGAAACTCAGGAGGAGTTCCTTAAGGGTGAGGGGAACCTCAAGAGCCTTATGGTTAAAGACGTTGCCTACAAGTTGGGAGTAAGCGAGTCCACCGT
>WFPN01000061.1 GCA_015487535.1 Aquificaceae bacterium | reverse complement strand
GTGGAGAAGTCCTCTTCCAGGAGCTTCTTCTTTTTAACGTCCAGTATGTAAGACCTGCCCGCCCCTGCGTTCAGGATATCTATCATCTGTTCCTTACCTATGCCGGCCTTCTCAGCTATGGCAACCGCCTCGGCCAGTATGTCCATAAAACCGCCCAGGACTATGTTGTTGATGAGCTTCACCTTGGTCGCCCTCCCGGCCGGTCCCACGTAGAAGATGTTCTTGCAGAACTTCTCAAACAGGGACTTGTTCTCTTCAAACTTCTCCTCGTCTCCTCCAACAACTATGGTGAGCTCACCCCTCTGGGCGGGGATAACGCTACCCAGGACCGGGGCGTCCAGGTAGTACGCCCCCAGTTTTTTAAGTTCCTCGTAGGCCAGCTTTGCATACGAAAAGTGGTTTGTTGTCATGTCTATGATCGTTTTCCCCTCTACCTTCCCGGAGGTAAGTCCCCCTTCTCCGAAGATGACCCTTTCGCTCGCCTCGGAGTCGAACACTATCACAAAGACTCTGTCCACCCTGCCGATGAGCTCAGCAGGGGTTTCGGCCACCTCAGAGCCGGTTTCTTTAGCGAACTCTTCGGCCTTTTCTCTGGTTCTGTTCCAGACTACAAGCTCAACTCCCTGCTCTACAAGCCTCTTTGCTATCGCCCATCCCAGGTGTCCGAGACCTATAAAGCCTACTTTCATCTGGCTGTTCCCTTTTCAGGTTTTGTAAAAACGGCTAAGTATAGAAGTACAAAAGCGACAGCCCCACTAACTAGATAAGGAATCCAGTCAATAAATCTGTCACTCATCACTTCCCTTCTCCAATAAGATAACACCCACGACCAAAAACATAAACACAAGAGCGGTCCCAACTGCAAGCTTTTTGGAATCTATACTGTCCTTTGAAAAGGGCTGGAGCATGAGAAAAACAACGTGGGCTACCATAAGAGCTCAACTCGTTTTCCCAAGCTCTTTGTAAGTTTCCTTTTTAAGCTTCACTTTTTATCTTCCTCTATCATCCCCTTTACCTTACTTATCACCTCCTCGATGGGAACGTCCCATCTCTCTCCCGTAGCCCTTTTCTGGAGCTCGACCTTACCATCCTTTACCTTCTTACCAACCACTATCCTGTACGGAAAGCCCACGAGATCCGCGTCCGCAAACTTGAAACCTGCGCTCTCCTCCCTGTCGTCGTATATAACCTCTATTCCCCTCTCCTCCGCCTCCATATAGAGCTTCTCGGCCGTCCTCACGAGCTCCTCGTCGGACATGTTCAGGCACATTATCTCCAGCTCGAAGGGCGCCACGGGTGTAGGCCACTTTATACCCTTCTCGTCGTGATACTGCTCAACTATCGCGGCCATGATCCTCGATATGCCTATTCCGTAACAGCCCATGATTATGGGTTTCTCGTTCCCTTCAGGGTCTGTGAAGTAAGCCTTCATGGGCTCTGAGTACCTCGTCCCGAGCAGGAATATGTGTCCCAGCTCGAGCCCTCTCTTAACCTTTAGGGGAGAACCACACTGGGGGCAGGGATCTCCTTCAACTACTTCCGCAACATCCACGAACTCTCCGTACTCGAAATCTCTCCCGGGATTTGCGTTTACGTAGTGGTAGTCGGGCTCGTTGAGGGCTACCACCATGTTCTTTACCCCATAGACCGAGTTGTCCCAGAGGACCTTAATTCCTTCGGGGAGGTTAAAGATCCCTATGAACCCCTTCTCGGTCCCGAGAAGCTCCTTCACCTCATCGTCTCCAGCCAGCCTAAAGTCTTCGGTTCCCAGAACCATCTCCAGCTTGTTCTCGTCTATCTCCCTGTCGCCCCTTATCAGAACAAGGACCGGCTCTTTGACGTTTACTATGTACAGGACAGCCTTGAGTATCTTCGAGGGGGAAACTTTCAGAAAGTCGGCGAGCTCCTCTATTGTTCTAACGTTCGGCGTGGGAACCTTCTCCAGGGGTCTTTCCTCTTCCTCCTGGGGCTGGGGCTTCTGGAGGGGGATTATCTCCGCGTTCGCGGCGTACCCACAGCTCTCACAGTATCCTACCTTGGCCTCACCGTAGTCTGTGAAGGCTATGAACTCGTGGGACTGCTTACCCCCTATCTGACCAACGCTAGCCTGGGCCATTATCACATCGAGCCTGAGCTTTTTGAATATCCTGTCGTAGGCGAATTTCATGTTCTCGTAGGACATCATCGCCGAGAACTCGTCCGGGTCGAAGGAGTAGGCGTCCTTCATTATGAACTCTCTACCTCTTATCAGGCCGAACCTCGGCCTCTTCTCGTCCCTGAACTTAACCTGTATCTGGTATAGGGTAACGGGAAGCTGTCTGTATGAATGAATTACCTTCCTCACGAGGTCCGTTATCTCCTCCTCGTGGGTGGGCCCCAGGCAGTACTCCCTACCGTTCCTGTCTTTGAGCCTGAAGAGTTCGCTCCCGTAGCTCTCCCATCTTCCCGTCTCCTTCCACAGCTCCGCTGGGTTTAGAACCGTAAGGAGCAGCTCCTGAGCTCCGGAGCGGTCCATCTCCTTCCTTACGATGTTCTCTATCTTCCTTATTACCCTCCATCCGGCCGGGAGTATCTCGTATATGCCCGCCGAAACCTGCTTTATGAAACCTGCCTTTAGAAGGAGTCTATGGGAAGGGGCCTCTGCCTCCGCTGGATCTTCCTTCAGAGTGTACAGGAAGTATCTGCTCCACCTCATAGGGGAATATTGTAAATTGCATCGGAGTCTTTGGAAACTTAAGTTTTATCCGTATCCAGAGAGCCGCCTGCGGGGGAGCTGGATACTTTATATAGGCGGGATATAAATACCCTCGCACTGGGCCAGGGCCCGGTTAAAAGGGAGGAGTTATGAGGGGACTCTTTCTCTGGACACTCTTGGTGGCCAGTATTTCCTTTGGCAGCAGCCTCCTCTTCGTTCTCGACGTGTCGGGTAGCATGAAAGGGAAGATCGACGGGAAGACCAAGCTGGAAGCTGCCAAAGATGTCCTTATCGATGTTCAGAGGGAACTTCCGGCTGATCTCCGCGTTGGTCTTATGGCTTACGGACACTACGGAGAAAAGGACTGTTCGGCCATAGAGCTTCTCGTTCCACCCGGCACGGACAACAGGGATGATATAGCCAAGAAGCTCTATGCTCTGAAAGCTGATAAGGGGGCCACGCCGATAGCAGGCTCGTTGCGCAAGGCGGGGGAGATCCTTAGGAAAGAGAGCGGCAGGAAGGCCCTCGTCCTTGTAACTGACGGTATTGAGACCTGCGGAGGAGACCCAGTTAAGGTAGCTGAAGGTTTGAGGAAGAGTATATCGGACATAAAGGTGCACGTTGTGGGCTTCGGAGTTGGAGGAAAAGAGGAGAGCGAGCTTATCAAGATATCCAAGGCTGGAGGGGGAAGCTACTACGCGGCCAAGGATGCGAAGCAGCTCGCCCAGAGTTTGAAGAATATAAAGAGGGAAGAGATAGGTAGGGTGATATTCTCGGACGACTTTGACGGGGATTCACTGAAGAAGGACTGGGAGGTTGTAAACCCGAACCCTGACAACATGATAGTAGAGGATGGGTATCTTCAGATAGTTACCGAGACCTTCAAGAAGGGGGATTTTACCGGCCCGGTTAATCTACTCCTCCTGAAGGAGAAACTTCCGAAGCAGTACGAGGTAAACATGAAGGTCACTCACGTTGCTCCGGCGGATCCCTACCTCGGCGCGGGGATAGTCCTTTACAAGGACGATAACAACCAGATTATCCTCTTCGTATCTGGCGACTGGGGAAACTGGGGAGACTGGAAGGGGGTTAGGTTCAGGAAGAAGGAAAAAGGTAAGTGGGGAACGCCGGTAGATTTTAAGTACATAACTAAATCCGAGAAACTTGTTGTAACGCTGAAGCTCCAGAGGATAAAGAGAAAGTTCATAGCCTGGTTCAGGGTGGAAGAGGTTGGTGAAGGGGAAACAGAGGTGAAGACGGGCAGATGGTATAAGGTGGGGGAGATACCCCAGCTTAGGGCAAACTACCGCCTCGGTATATTCGTCTTCAAGAACTCCGACAAAGATCCGGACGCCCTTATGCAGATAGACAGCCTGGAGGTGAGGGAAATCCGCTGATCGTTCTACCAGCCTGTTGGAAGGTTCGCGAGCGAACACACGAAAGCGAGGCAGGAACCCCAGAAGAGAACGGTTCCAGTTATAGTGGCCATAATGGCCCTGCGTCCTGGACTATCTACACTAAAGGCCTTTAGGTAAAATCGGGAAGCTCCGTAGCCTACCAGTATGGAGAGAACTGGCATGAGCTGAAACAGGGCGTCTCCTCCAAAGACCCTGCCCACCGTGTTCAGAAGGACCACGGGGGTAATTATGTGCATCAGGAACACTATCGAAGAAGCAACTACCATATGAAGATACAGCTTCAGCCCTTCCAAACTATGACCTCTTCCCCGAGATCCAGCTTGAACTCCTCCTTGGCGCTCCCCATGGGGACGAAGACCTCCATGAAGCCGAAGCTCCCACAGACAAGGTTGAGCCTTCCCTCATCTCCCGCCTGGAAGAATGGAACCACCTTGATCCTCTCTCCCCTTATCTCTCCGTGAGAGTAGCCGCCGCAGGGTATGTTGGTTATCCCGTTCCCGAACCTGTCGAAGTAGAGGATCTTTCCCTTTATCCTTCTGCCCTCCCTAACCGCCTCTGGAAAGTCGAGCCTGCGTACGTACCCAACCTTTCTCCCGAACGCCTCCAGGGGAACCCCTCTGCTTATGTAGGCGGCCGCAGGAGCGAATATATCCCTACCGTGGAAGGTGTTGTTCACCCTCGGGAGTTGGAGCTGTTTGTTTTCCAGAACCACCGCCGAAGGCGGTTCTTCAAGCTCTCTGATCACGAGATCGAATATCCCGTTGTCCGGCCCAACGAAAAAGTAGTCTCCGCACCTGAGGGCGATAGGGTTTCTCTCGGAGCCCACCCCGGGATCGACCACGCCGACGAATACGGTTCCTGGGGGGAAGTATCTGTAGTGGGCCTTGAGGAGCAAGGCACCTTCCAGGATATTGAAGGGCTGAACCTCGTGGGAGATGTCTATTATCTGAACGCCAGGGTTTATGGAGAGTATAACCCCCTTCATCGCACATACGAAGCCGTCCTGCATGCCGAAGTCAGTCAGCAGAGCTATTGTCATACATGAGGAATATGTTAAAATTTTTGACCCAGTTAAAGGAGGTGATGTAGTTGGCAGTAGTTATAGTTCACGAAGGAGAGCCTCTCGAGAAGGTCCTCAAGAGGTTTAAAAGGCTCGTAGACCAGGAGCAGATACTCACCGAGGTCAAGAGAAGGGAGTACTACGAGAAGCCGAGCGAGCGCAAGAAGAAGCGTGAGAGGGCTAGAAGGAAGAGGATACTCAAGGCCCTCAAGAAACAGCAGCAGCTCATGTAAGTTTTATCTTTTCCGCGTAGCTTCTGGCGAGCTTAAAAAGCCTGCTCGCCTTCTCTTTAGCCCTTTCCTTCTCATCCTCTGGCACGTGAGGATCCTTCAGCAGAAAGCTCGTCACCTTTCCCCTCACGTAAGCCCTGTAACACTTGAAGAAGGGAAGGAATATATCGAACTCCGGGTCTTCCGTTATCCTCAGGTACTCATCCTCGTATATCTTTGATAGATCCTCTCTACCGAAGAAATCGAGCTCCATGGAGAGAAAGCACATGTCGTTGAGGACGTCCCCGTACCTGAATCTGTCGTTGAACTCTATGCAGTCGAAGATGCACACACCCTCATCCAGAAAGGCAACGTGCTCGAGCCTTATGTCCCCGTGCCCGTCCCTTATCCTTCCCTCCTCCATCCTCTTGTAAAAGAGCTTCTCGTGGACCTCGTAGAACCTGTTAGTCCTGTCCTTTATAAACTCGTAGTCTTCCCTGGATAGGGTCACACCAACGAACTCTTCCGTCTGCTGGAAGTTCTCATCGGTGTTGAATTTCATAACCTCAGGCTTTCCGAACTCGTCAACCCTCTCCGCCGAGAGGTGGAACTGTGCGACCCTCTCAGCCACCTTTTTGATGTCTTTCTCGGAGACCTCATCCAATCTGTTGGAAAGTATCCTCCCATCGGGTATCCTTCTCATCTTTACCGCGTACTCGACCACATTGCTCGAGTCTTCTATAACCCACTTGCCGTCGATCTTGCTTACGGGAACCACCCCTATGTAAACCCATGGGCAGAGTCTTCTGTTGAGGAGAACCTCCTTATCGCAGTTCTCCTTTCTCTTGTCTAGCGTTGAGTAATCGAGGAAGCCGAAGTTCACAGGCTTCTTGATCTTGTAAACCACATCTTTCAGTAGGATCACCCACGAGGTATGGGTCTGAACCAACTCCCCTCCGAGCCTCTTGGCGAGCTCTTCCACCATGACTCTGATATTATACGAGGACCATAGTGTTGTAAGCTTATATCACAGCGACAAACAATGGATTGGGGTAGCGCCACCTATTACTTCACCACCAAAGTCCTCGCTAAGCGGTTGTATCTTAAACCTGAGTGGATAGATAGGGCGAGGAAAAGGAAGGGGATCATTAAGGAGGAAGTTTCAAAGAGATGGAAGGATACGCAGGTGGATATACGTAGAAGAGGAGGATAAGTATTTAAGGGTGGTTTTCTTACCCGATGGAGAAACTGTGCGCAACGCCTTTTTCGATAGAAATAAGGAGGCAAGGAGATGAAAATTCAGTATTTTCAAGATACGGACACGCTTTACATAGAGCTCGTGGAAGCGCCTAGCGTGGAGTCCGAGGAGATCATGGATGATGTAGTGGTGGATTACGACAGCAACGGAAGGATAGTAGGAATAGAGATAGAACACTTTACAGAGAGCTTCAGAGACAAGCCAGTAGATATACCCATCAAACTTGCTTCGGCCTAACCTTGCCCTGATCCCTGATATTATACGAGGGCTGTGGCATCGGAAGGTCCCAAGCCTATAATATATCTTTTAGGAGGTTTGAAGTATTGGATAAGAAGCGCGTTCTCGACGTTGCAAAGGAGCTTGGACTGAAACCCAAGGAGCTTATCGAGTTTCTCGAGGAGTGGGCCCCAAGGGACGACGGGAAGAACTGGTCTAACTTCCATACACTCGAGGACTTCCACCTGGAGATGATATACCAGGAGTTCGGAGAACCGAAGAAGGAAGAGAAGGAAGCTGCCGTTGCCGTAAAGGAAAGAGAGGAAAAGGAAGAGCTTCAGGAAGAGGAAGAGGAGATAAAGGTAGAGGAGAAGCCGATAGAGGAGGTTGTGGCCGAGGCCCTTGGAAAGGAGATAAAGGAGAAACCCAAGGAGGAGCTGAAACCTCCAAAACCCGAGAGGAAGCCGAGACCTGAAAGGAGACCTGTCAGAGAGTTTAAGAAGCCTCCGAAGTTAGAGGAAAAGCCAAAAGAAGCTCCCAAACCGGTTGAGGAGAAGAAGGAGGAGAAAAAGCCCCAACCTGTAGCAGAGGAGAAGAAAAAGGAGAAGCTCTCTAAAGAGGAGGAGCAGATACTCAAGAAGCTCCAGCAACAGATGGAGCGGGAGAAGAAGAAAGAGGAGAAGAAACAGAAGCAGAAGGAGAAGAAGGAGGACGAGATAAAGATCGTCGAGATACACGAGGGGATAACGGTAAGAGAGCTGGCCGATATGCTCGGTGTTCCGGCCAACAAGGTCATGGAGGCCTTGCTCAAGAAGGGAATACTGGCCACCATAAACCAGGCGGTCCCAACCGACGTAGCGGTTGAGATAGCGGAGAGCTTCGGTTTCCTGGCAGAGGCTAAGAAGGAAGAGGAGGAAGAGGTACTCATAGAGGAGATACCGGACAGGCCCGAGGATCTCAAGCCGAGGCCCCCGATAGTTGTCGTTATGGGACACGTTGATCACGGTAAGACGACACTGCTGGATACGATAAGGAAGACGAACGTGGCCGAGAGGGAGAAGGGTGGAATAACCCAGCACATAGGTGCATCGCAGGTAAAACTCCCCGACGGCAGGGTGATAACCTTCCTCGACACCCCCGGGCACGAAGCCTTCACGACTCTGAGGGCGAGGGGAGCCCAGATCACCGACATAGCTGTCCTCGTCGTCGCGGCGGACGACGGGGTTATGCCCCAGACGGTAGAAGCCATAAACCACGCCAAGGCCTTCGACGTTCCCATAATCGTGGCCGTTAATAAGATAGACAAACCCGGCGCGGATCCGATGAAGGTAAGAAGGGAGCTCTCAGAGCACGGCCTTATCCCCGAGGACTGGGGAGGAGATACGGTTTTTGTGGACGTCTCCGCCAAAACGGGCCAGAACGTCGATCAGCTCCTCGAGATGATAACCCTGCTTGCGGACATACTTGAGCTCAAGGCCAACCCCAACAAGAGGGCCAAGGGCGTGATCATAGAAACAAAGCTGGACAGGAAGAAGGGGCCAACGGCCACCGTGATAGTCCAGGAAGGGACGCTCCGTGTGGGAGACATATTCGTTGCCGGCATCACCCACGGAAGGGTAAGGGCCATGTTCGACGACAAGGGAAGGCAGGTCAAGGAGGCAGGCCCTTCTACCCCGGTGGAGGTACTGGGATTCGAGGAGCTCCCGGAGGCGGGAGATACCCTTGTGGTCGTTGAGAGCGAAAAGAAGGCGAGGGAGCTCGCTGAGAAGATAAGAGAGAAGAGGGAGAAGGAGGAGAAGCTCGCCCAGAGCGTGAGGCTCGAGGACATATACAAGAAGATAGAGTCTGGAGAGATAAAGGAGCTCAGGGTTATAGTCAAGGCTGACACAATGGGTTCTCTGGAGGCTCTCAAAAAGTCCCTCGAGGAACTTTCCACCGACGAGGTTTCGGTCAGGATAATCCATGGGGCGGTCGGGGGTATAACAGAGAACGACGTTATGCTCGCGAAGGCTTCCGGGGCTATTATCATCGGCTTCAACACAAGACCCGATCCCAAGGCGAGGGAGCTTATAGAGAAGGAGAAGGTTGATGCCCGGATGTACGGGATAATCTATCAGGTCATAGACGACGTTAAGAAGGCCCTCCAGGGTCTCCTCGAGCCTGTGGAGAGGGAGGAGATCCTCGGTTCCGCTGAGGTCAGGGCCACCTTCAAGGTTAAGAAGTTCGGTACTGTGGCGGGATGCTACGTTCTCGACGGCAAGATAGTCAGGGGTGCTAAAGCAAGGCTTATAAGGGATGGCGTTGTGGTTTACGACGGCCAGATAGAGAGCCTGAGAAGGTTCAAGGAGGACGTTCAAGAGGTGGCAAGAGGATACGAATGTGGTGTGAAGCTCAAGGACTTTAACGACGTCAAGGTCGGAGACGTTATAGAATGCTACGAGATAAAGTTAGAGCAGAGAGAGCTCTGAGCGTAAACGAGATATACGAGACTATACAGGGAGAGGGCCTCCTAACCGGGACGCCCTCTATCTTTGTTCGTCTCCAGGGATGTAACCTGAGATGTCCTTGGTGTGATCAGCCCGAGGCCCTGGAGTTCAAGGAAGGTTCTACTCGGGTAGAAGATGTCCTGAGCAAGGTAAAGAGGTCCCCTTTCAAGCATGTAGTTATAACGGGAGGGGAGCCCTTCACCCACAGGGGTTTACCAGCCCTAGTTGAATCCCTGCTCGAGGAGGGCTTTTCGGTCCAGATAGAAACGAACGGAACCCTGTGGATACCAGGTATGGAGAGGGTGGCAGGATCGATCCACATAACCTGCTCTCCCAAGGGAGTGGTTAACTTCTTTACACATCCCAGGATACTGGAGTTCGCCAGGGAGCTTAAGTTTGTGGTGGACGACGATTTGAGAACCGAGGTCCTTCTCAGGAAGGAATTCGAGCCCTTCGTGAGGGAAGAAAGGGTCGTTCTTCAGCCTGAGGGGAACAAGGAGACCTTCTTCAGGAAGGCTCTATCTATACAGAGAGAACTAGCCTCAAAGGGCTTCAGCGTTCGCGTTCTACCCCAGATGCACAAGCTCTTAGGTCTGCCTTAGATTATTTATGTCCTTTATACTTGCAATAAGTAGGGCTTATACTATAATTAAAGTTTGATATGATCGATATATCTAAGCTCAAGACTTTCGTTACTGTTGCAGACTTGGGGAGCTTCTCAAAAGCCTCGGAGATCCTATACATAACCCAGCCGGCGGTAACCCAGCAGATAAAGGCCCTCGAAAAGACCATCGGAGCCAAACTTTTCCAGAGGCAGGGAGGAAAGATGTGCCTCACCGAAGAGGGAAAGCGTATATACGAGATAGCGAAGATCCTCCTCGGTAGCTACGAGGGCCTGATGGAGGAGATAGCCAAGATAAAGAAGGACCTTAAGGATACGCTCTTTCTAGGGGTCAGCGCCACGCTGAGCGAGTACATAATACCCACGCTGATAGCCGAGTTTCACAAAGAGTTTCCCAGTGCAACGGTGAAGATATTTACGGGAAACTCGCACGACGTGGAGGAGGGACTTCTATCGGGAGTGCTGAACCTGGGAATAATAGAGAGAGAGCCCTCCAACAAGTTCGTGAGCGTTCCCTGGCTTGAGGACGAGATAGTGTTCTTCACCTACCCTGGGAGCCCGGTGGCCCAGAAGGAGGAGATAGAACCAGAAGAGCTCTACGATATAGACCTCGTGATGAGGGAGATGAACTCGGGAACTAGGAAGATAGTTAGGGAGGCCCTGGAGAAACTCGGCATAGTCTTTGAGAGGTTGAACATAAAGATAGAGGCGAACAACAGCAGAACTATAATGAACATAGTTAAAGGAGGGTATGGAGCCTCCTTCCTCTCGAAGGGCCTTATCCTGAGGGAGATAGAGAGCGGGAACATAATACCTGTCAATATTAAGGGCTTCAAAGTCAAGCGAAGGTTCAACATAATCTACCCGAAGAACTCAAACATAACCTTCCTGTCTAGCAACTTCGTCAAGTTCGTACTCACCAAAACCCAGGAGATAGTTCCAGAGAGGGTATGAGAGCGGTTATCTTCGATGTGGACGGCGTCATAGTGGACGTCCGCGAGAGCTACCATCTGGCCATAAAGGAGACGGCCGAGTTTTACCTCAAGGAGGAGGTGCCTCTTGAGGATATAAAGAGGATAAAGTTCTCCAAAGGCATAAACAACGACTGGGACGCCACATACGAGGTGATAAAGGAGTTCGGCGGAGAGGCCGACTATGATGAGTTGGTCAGGGTGTTTACGGAGATCTACGAGAGGCTCAAGTACAGGGAAAAGCAGATCCTATCTAGGGAGTTCTTCAAGAGCCTGAAGGACGCTGGGGTAACCCTCGGTATAGTTACAGGAAGGCCTAAGGTGGATCTCGAGTTCGTTCTGGACAGGTTCGGGATCGGGGAGTTCTTTAACTGCACGGTGGACGAGGACGATGTGGTGGACAAGAACCTAAGGAAGCCCCATCCTTTCCCGCTCCACCTCTGCATGGAGACCTTGGGGGCTGAAGATGGGATATACGTGGGAGACAACAGGGCGGATCTAGAGATGGTCACTTACTACAGGAAGATCTACGGCAAGCCTATGAAGTTCGTTCACTTCAAAAAGGTCGTGGACCTCGATCTTCCCGCGGACTTCTCCACCGGAAACGAGGAGGAGCTCAGGAACTACCTTCTTCGAGAGGTTTTCCAGAGTCGGGAAGCAGAACAGGTATCCCTTCTTTGATCTCGTAATAGACCCTGCAACTGTTGCAAGCTAGCCTACCCTTGTCCTCCTCGTAAACCAGATCTCCCTTGCAAACGGGACAGGCGAGGATCTCCAGTAGCTCTTTGCTCAGCATCAGGCCGTCTCCTTCACGTACTCCCAGAGCTCGTTCATGAACCTTTTAAACTCGTTAAGATCCTTCGTGTTCAATTTCTTAGAAAGCTCCACATCGTCAAAGATGAGCTCACCGCTCGCCGGAGCGTAATCTATATACTGGAGATCGGCCACGTTCAGATCGAAGACACACATGTACTGCTGGGCTTCCCTTTTGAAGAAGACGAACTCAGCCTCGTAAGGTTTAGAGACCTTGGTATCCCACTCGAAAGACCCTCCGAAGGGATTTAGCCAGTACTGTTCGTTTTCCGCCATGCAGAATTCGGCCCTCTTGACCGACATAAGGTCGTACATCAGTTCGCCGTCCGGTGTCATTACGGCCCAAACCTTGTCGTTCTTGAGGGGGTTGAGCAAAAACTGGACCCTTCCGTTCATTCAGTATTCCTCCCTTTGGTAATATTATAAGGGCTATGCGTTTCAGGATCTTCGTCTCCGGTCTCGTTCAGGGCGTTGGTTTCAGGGCCTACACGCAGAGGGTGGCCGAGAGCCTCGGTATATCAGGTTGGGTTAGGAACCTTCCCGACGGGAGGGTCGAGGTGTTAGCTGAGGGAGATGAAGAAGTCCTGTGCCACTTTGTAAAAGAACTCTGGAAAGGACCGAGATTATCAAGGGTGGAGAGGCTGGAGATAATAAAGGAGGAAGAAGAGGATGAGCCTCTTTTTGGTTTTTCTATTAAGTATTAGCCTCTTTGTGGGGGAGGCCTTCTCTGGCAAGTGCAGACTCTACCACAAGGTCAGACCCGGCGACAGCCTCTGGAAGATAGCGGACAGGTACAACCTGTATATAAAGGACATACTCAGGGCAAACCCCAGACTGAGGAAGGCCAAGTACCTGAGGGTCGGCCAGAGGATCTGCATCCCATACAAGAAGAAGCGTGTAAAGAAGGTAAGGAAGAAGCACTACAAAAAGGATTACATAGTTTACCGGGTCCGCCCGGGGGACAGCCTCAAGAAGATAGGTAAGAAGTTCGGCGTTAGCTGGAGGGAGATAAAGAGGTACAACGGGCTCAGGTCGAACATCATAAGGGTTGGACAGAAGTTAAAGATACCGAGAAAAAGTGTGTCGAGGAAAAAAGCTCGCAGGAGCTATAGAAGGGGGGATGTGGTCTATGTCAAGTACAGGGTCCGCAGGGGAGACAGCCTTATAAAGATAGCTAAGAAGTTCGGGGTAAACTGGAGGGAGATAAAGAGGGTGAACAGGCTAAGGTCGAACATAGTGAGGAGGGGCCAGCTCCTCAAGATACCCGTTCCCAAGAGAGCCTTCGAGAGACGGTATCTGGACAAACCAAAGATCAAGCTGTCCTTTTTGCCTGTGGAGGGCAAGTACACCAAGGTTTCCAGAGGACTGGACATATACGCCTCCTGCGGGGACAAGATAAGGGCCGTGGAGAGCGGCAGGGTAATATACAGCGGGGACGACCTAACCCCTTACGGGAATATGGTTATAGTCGAGCACCTGGGTTATCTATCCATATACGCTTACAACATGCAGAACCTTGTAGAGAGGGGAGACAGGGTTTCGAAGGGTGAGGTTATAGCTAAGGTCGGATTGAAGCCTGGCTCGGGCAGATGTGCCCTCCACTTCGAGGTGAGGACCAAGGACGGGGCCGTTCTTAACCCTCTTGAATACTTAGGAAAAAAGTAGTAGAATACTCCCTTCCCGAAAGGAGCGTGGAAGATGAAAACTTACAGGGTTAAGCCCCAAGAGGTGGAAAGGAAGTGGTACGTGGTTGATGCAGAGGGAAAGGTTCTGGGCAGGCTTGCGAGTGAGATAGCCAAGATACTTAGAGGCAAGCACAAGCCCTACTACCAGCCCGACGTGGACTGCGGGGACTTCGTAATAGTGGTGAATGCCGATAAGATCAGGGTCACCGGCAAGAAGCTGGAGCAGAAGAAGTACTACAGGCACTCCAACTACCCAGGGGGCCTTAAGGAGAGGACCCTCGGATGGATGCTCGAGAACAAGCCCGAGGAGGTGATAAGGCT
>WFPN01000060.1 GCA_015487535.1 Aquificaceae bacterium | reverse complement strand
TGCTCCACGTCGTTACCAAGAAGGGGAAGGGATACAGGCCTGCGGAGGAGGATCCAGTAAAGTGGCACGGGGTTGCCCCCTACAAAGTGGAGTCCGGAGAGATAATAAAGAAGCCCTCACCTCCCACCTGGACCTCGGTCTTTGGGAAGGCTGTGGTAGAGCTGGCCGAGGAGGACGAGAGAATAGTGGTCATAACGCCCGCCATGAGGGAGGGCTCGGGCCTTGTAGAGTTCTCCAAGAGGTTCCCGGAGAGGTTCTTCGACGTTGGAATAGCGGAGCAGCACGCGGCCACCTTCGCTGCGGGCCTGGCCTGTGAGGGTATGAAGCCCGTGGCCGCCTACTACTCTACCTTCCTCCAGAGGGCCTACGATCAGGTCATACACGACATAGCGCTCCAGAACCTACCCGTAACCTTCGCCATAGATAGGGGAGGTCTGGTAGGAGACGACGGGCCCACCCATCACGGGGTCTTCGACCTCTCTTACCTCAGATGCATCCCCAATATGGTAGTCTCCGCTCCGAAGGACGAGCAGGAACTGAGGGATCTTCTCTACACAGCCGTGAACAGCTCCGTTCCCTTCGCGGTTAGGTATCCGCGTGGAGCCGCCTACGGGGTTCCCACGGAGGGCTTCAACAGGATAGAGATCGGGACGTGGGAGGAGCTCCTCGAGGGTGAGGACGTGGTGATCCTCGCGGTGGGATACCCCGTTTACCAGGCCATGAAGGCAGCCGAGAGCCTCTACAAAGAGGGTATAAAGGCCGGGGTGGTGAACGCCCGTTTCGTCAAGCCCATGGACGAGAATATGCTCCTCGATCTGTGCGATAGGTACGATCTGATAGTTACCGTGGAGGACAATACCGTTGTAGGTGGGTTCGGATCTGGAGTGTTAGAGTTCCTCGCCAGAAAGGGTATAGCCAAGAGGACTGTAAACCTGGGTGTTCCCGACAGGTTTATAGACCACGGGAATCAGAACCTGCTGAGAAACCTTGTGGGTATAGATGCCGAAGGCATAGAGAGGGCCGTGAAGGACGCTCTTATGAAGAAGGCTATAGGCCTTTAACCGGATTGGGTTAGAATAGAACCTCAGGAGGGGCGGTTATGGAGCAGGTTGAGGAGTTTACCTTCAATATAAAGAGGTTCATGTCAAACATAGGGGCGGCTCCCGACGGAGAGGTCGAGAGGCTCAGAAACTGGCTCGGTAGGAACGAGAAGCGCTTTATGTGCATACTCGAACACCACTTCGCCTTCGATGAGAACACACACCTGATAGAGGACTGCGAGAAGGACAGGTGTATGGTAAACTGGCTCAAGGTTTACAAGTACATAAACATACTGGGGCTGCAGCTGAACATCACCGTTTACCCCGTTATCCTCTGGGATATACCCCTAGGGGGTGCACATCAGGTAACCTACAACGCCCAGTTCAGGTACAAGAAGGGCTGGATCTCCAAGAAGGAGACGATACTGATAAACGGGGAGGATGTGGAGAGCTACGTGGCCAAGAAGTGTCCTCGCGAGAGCGAGTACGTATCCCACAGGCTGAGGAACGAGATAGTAAAGCTATCCGACTACATAATCAGCACCGTATTCTCTAAGCTGATGAAGTGTGAGGGTATCAGCGAGATAATGGTCTGAACCCCTTTTCTGCAACCGTCTGGACAGATCTCTGAACGTTCTCCGTTCTCAGAACCTCGCTGAAGGGCGAGACGTCCACCACATAATCCTGACCTTTCCTTTTCACCAGTATAAAGAACTTCTGGACAAACCCTTCCTCCGAGAGGAGAGTCTCCAGAAGGTATCCGTCCTCTCCCTCGTAGAGTTTGAAGAACTTTAGATACACTCTCTCCCCGAGCCTGTGCTCCGAGCCTTCCAAACTCGAAAGGTCCACTTCCTTTCCTTCCACTTTGATAGGAAACAACTCCTTCACCTCCTTTATCGTTGGTATGTCCCTCGGCGGAGGGTTCCCGATCTTCCTCATAACGATCTCGTTAAGCTCCTTTCCCTCCGATAGCCACTTCCTCTCGTACTTTGTCAGGGGCTCTTCCACGTGGAGTTTCCTTACACTTATATCGAACGTGCCCAATCTTTTGGCCTCCTCCAGCGTAAACTCGACAAAGGGTCTGTGGTCTGTCCTTATCCTTATCTCGCCTCCCTCCTTCAGCTTTTTGGCAAAAATGTAAAGGTTTTCCTCCTTCGTGAGCCTCCTCTTGTGGTGGCGCTTCTTGAACCAGGGATCGGGGTAGTTCATGTATATCCTCTCCACCGATCCGTCCCTAAGGAGGAGGTAAAAGCCCCAGTATGCGTCTATCCTCGCACAGTGAACGTTTTTCAAACCTTCCTTCTTTACCCTTCTGAGAAGTTTTTCCACCGATACTGCGGATAGTTCGAAGCCGAGGATCTCCTTCTTTGGGTTCTCCTTAGCGAGCCTTACGGTGAAGTCCCCCCTCCCGAAACCTATTTCCACGAGGATGTTGTCCCAGGGAAGAGGCTTCTCAACGCTCTTGTAGTTGATGTAGCAGAGCATAAAATAAACTTACCATGAACCTCCTCTGGCTCCAGGGCCTTTCCTGTAGCGGCAACACTCAGTCCTTCCTTTGTGCCGAAGATCCCGAGCTCTGGGAGGTTCTCGATGGATACAACATCGTCTTCCACCCGGCCCTGACGTACGACAGGGACGAGGAGGGAGTGGTAAGGGATTTCCTTTCCGGAGGTAAGGAGCTCGACCTTTTTCTTGTGGAGGGTGCCGTTGGGGGAAATGAAAGGAGTCTCTGCGGGAAGCCTTTCAGCCGTGTCGTAAGGGAGCTGTCGGAGAGAGCGAGATACGTTGTGGCCGTTGGGAACTGTGCGGTTTTCGGAAACGTGCCCGCCCTCATGTCCGAGAATGTCTCGGGCCTTCAGTTCAGGTTTACGGAAAGGGGCGGCCTTTTGGGAAAGAGGTTTAGATCCCGCGAGGGAATGCCTGTTATAAACCTTTCCGGGTGTCCGATCCATCCCTCCTGGCTCTCGTACGTGCTCCTTTCCATCCAGCGTGGCAAGGACATACCCCTCGATGAGCTGGGAAGGCCGAGGGAGCTTTACTCCCATCTTACCCATCACGGATGTATAAGGAACGAGTACTTCGAGTGGAAAGTGGAGGCGGAGGAGTTCGGCAGGAAGGAGGGGTGCCTCTTTTACCATCTGGGTTGTAGGGGGCCTATGACCCACGCCTCGTGCAACAGGATACTCTGGAACGGTGTAAGCTCCAAAACGAGGGCAGGTATGCCCTGCGTGGGATGTACAGAGTACGACTTCCCTAGGGAGAACATGCTGGAGACCCAGCATCTTATGGGTCTGCCTCAAGATCTCCCACTCGGGGTCTCCAAGAGGGGCTACGTCCTGATCTCCGGCGTTGCTAAGACCTTTGCTCCGGAGAGGCTGAGAAAGAGGTTGATAGATGAGGATAAGTAGGGAAATCCTAAACCGTGTGGAGGGGGAGGTAGAGCTCAAGCTCCGCTGGAAGGATGAGAGGGTTGAGGACGCCTTCGTCGTAGTTCCTAACTTCAGAGGTTTTGAGAAGATCCTGATCGGCAGACCTTATCTAGATGCGCTCGTCATAACACCAAGAGTCTGCGGCATATGTGGCCACTCCCACCTTATGGCAACCGTGAGGGCACTGGAGAG
>WFPN01000059.1 GCA_015487535.1 Aquificaceae bacterium | reverse complement strand
GCGTTCGGCTGTCCAGTGAGTGAAAAGGGACATCCCTTTCCGTTGAGCCTTCCTGTCGCAAGATGCAGGTTTATCAGGGCCAGGTTCTTCATAGTTCCGTTAACTGACTGGTTCAGTCCCTGACACCAGAATGAGATGAGCTTCTTGCTCTTGGCGAAGGCTTCGGCCACGAGGTATATGTCTGCCTCTCTCACCTCACATACGCTCGCTGCCACCTCGGGGGGAAACTTCCTCGCCTGCTCCAGGGCCTCCTCGAACCCTTCCGTGTGTTTCTCGATGAACTCGAAGTCTAGCCATCCCTCCCTGTGCAATACGTAGAGGACCGAGTTCAGGAAGGCCGTGTCCGTCCCCGCCCTTATCTGGATGAACACGTCGCTCTTCTTGGCAGTCTCGGTTTCAACCGGATCTATCGTGATTACCACCGCCCTCTCGAGCTCCTTCCTCCTCTTTAAGACCCTTTTGAACAGAACAGGATGGGCTATCGCCGCGTTGGAGCCTATGAATAGGAACGTGTCCGCGTCGTCTATATCCTCGTAGGAGCAGGGGGGACCGTCTGAGCCGAAGACCATCTTGTAGGCTGTCACGGCGGTTGCCATGCACAGTCTAGAGTTTGCGTCTATGTTGTTCGTTTTGAGGAAGCCTTTTACAAACTTGTTGGCCACGTATATGTCCTCGGTCAGAAGCTGACCGGAGAGGTAGAAGTAGGTCTCGCTCGGGTCGAGAGATCTGAGCCTGTCCGCAAGTATCCTGTAGGCCTCCTCCCAGCTTATCTCTTGGAAGTTTTCCCCCTTACTTTCCCTGTAAAGCGGCCTTCCCACCCTTCCCTCGTCCATGACCTTGGGAAGGTAGATGGGTTTCTTGCATATATCACCGTGGTTTGCTGGGTGCTCGAAGTTCCCTTTGATCCTGTCTCTGTCGTCTATGTAGAGCCCGCATCCTACCCCGCAGTAAGGACACTGGAAGGTCTTCATGCTCCGATCTCCATTATCACCCTACCCGTTCTCGGGTCTATACCAACGAGCTGCTCCTTCTCGTAGTCGTAGCGAACGTGGGCCCACTCCATCCACTTAGCGTGGAGTAGCTTAACGATGACCAGACAGAGGAGGGCCAAGCTCCCGAAGAAGGCGAAGGCGAGGCTGTACGTCCCCGTTGCCTCGAAGACTATACCGTTTACCGTGGGAAGGTAGAAACCTCCTATCCCTCCCGCGGCGCCGATTATCCCCGTCATGAGACCTGTCTTGTAGGGCCATCTGTGTGGTACCAGCTGAAAGACCGCGCCGTTACCGAGCCCGTAGAAAGAGTACAGTGTCAAGAACAGGAGTATTCCTAGAGCCAGAGGGGGTGTGAAGGCAGCGAAGAGAAAGTTAACCCCCGCTATTCCGCCGAGGAAGAAAAGGAGAGCCGTTGCCCCGCTTATCTTGTCAGCTATGTGTCCTCCAAGAGGCCTTATCATCGCCCCGGTAAAGGCGAAGAGGGACATGAGCGCCCCGGCCTCCACCTTGGAGATCCCATAGACGTCCCTCAGGAGCATAGCCACGTAGGAGGACATTCCCACAAAGCCGCCGAAGGTTATGGAATACGCGAGCATAAGAACCCAGGTATCCCTCTCGATGAACACCTTTTTAAAGGCAGGAGGCATGAGCATTATTGCGAAGGCCGAGCCCAAAATGGGTATCAGAAGCTTCCCCGCGTTCCCCGTCACGCCAAACCAGCCTTTCTGGAAGCCGAGGGCGAGAATGACCATGAAGGCTACGGTCGCGAAGAAAGCGAGAACAGGATAAACTTTGTTTCCTTCGCTCTTCTTGGTTTTATCGTTCGCCCAGAGAACTACGAACACTAAGGCTATGAGTAGAAGTATTCCCGAAAGGACAAAGGTGTGCTCCCAGCCTATCACCCTTGCTATTGGCGGGAAGAGTATTCCGTCGAGCACCGCCCCTATGTTCCCCGCGGCGGCGAGACCCAGGACAAGCCCCTGTACCTCCTTGGGGTAGTTGCTGCCGGCCATCGGTAATGCTATGGCGAAGCTCGCCCCCGCAACTCCGAGGAAAACACCCATCCAGATGAGATCCTCGTAACTGACCCTGAAACCGGTGAGGATCATGTAGATATGGGGTGTGAGTGAGAGAAGGATGCCCATAGCGGCTATGTACCTTCCATCTATGTACTGAAACATGTGCCCGAAGTTGAGTCTGAATATGGCGGCCGCTATCACCGGGATCGCTACCATGAAGCCCTTCTGTGCGCCCGAGAGTCCGAAAGACTCGGCTATGAAAGGACCTAAAGCACCGAGGAGGAGCCATATGCTGAAGGAGTGGTCGAAGTAAATGAAGCTCGCAAAGAGCGCCTTTGGATTCCCTTTCCTTACCGCCTCCAGCACCTCCGAGATAAGGTTCATAGACCTTCCTCCTT
>WFPN01000058.1 GCA_015487535.1 Aquificaceae bacterium | reverse complement strand
CTTATAGACAGGTCTGGCATAGTGGAGGCAGTAGTCTTTCCAGATGTGTTCGAGGAGAACAGGGAGAGGCTCTCTGAGGACAGGGTTGTAGTTGTCCGAGGCAGTACCGAGGAAGACTTGGAGACAGAAAGCCTGAAGTTTTTGGTAAGGGAGATATGTCTCCCCGAGGAGTTTTCAAAGGATGCCACCGGATACATAACGTGGGTTCTAAGGAGGGAGGACGCTCTCAACGGGAAGCTAGAAGCGCTTAAGAAGGTACTTGATAAGAGTAGGAGCGAGGACGGTCTGCAGGTAGTTTTCAAGGTTATAGGCAGAGACTTCGAGGCCACGCTCCAGACCCCACCCGACTATAGGATTCATCCTTCGCCAGAACTTTTAAACCTCATCACCGGCAGGTTAAAACTTCAAATCCTGATGTGAAAATTCACGAAGCAGATTTAGGTCAGGATCTATAATATGAGACAAAAGGAGGGTGGAAAGATGAAGAAGACAATAGTTTTTTCCCTCGCTGGACTGATGATGCTTTCTTTTATCACCTCCTGTGGTAAGAAGAAGGAGGTGGCTACCGGTTTTGAGGGCGATCCCTGCTTAAAGGACGCACCCTCTTGGGTTTTAAATCCCGAGGCTAAGGGTTCCAAGATAGCCGCCGTAGGTTCTGCGCGCATAGGCAAAGCAGGGCTTCAGTTTGCGAGAACGGAGGCTCTCGCCAACGCACGGGATGAGCTTGCCAGGATGATAGAGATACGTGTCAAAAACATGGTCAAAAACTTTATGCAGGTCACGGGAGTGGGCGATGCAGAGACTGTGGACAGGGTTTCTGTTCAGGTTTCGAAGCAGGTAGCCTACCAAACGATAAGGGGTTCTAGACAGGTTGCCCTTTGGAAGTCCCCGTGCAACGAGCTATTCGTCCTCGTAGGCGTGGATCCTGAAATGGTCAAAGACTTTATAAAAACTCAGCTCGAGACGAGCCTAAAGAACGAGCAAGCTCTTTGGCAGCTCTATCAGGCGAAGAAGGCCTATCAAGAGCTCGACAGGGAGATAGAGAAGGAGTTTAAGTGATAGTGTCTATGTAGAGTTCTCAGAGATCACAGGGTAGCCGGCCTAACTGTTTAGGTCGCCGGTGGGCGTATAAGCCTAAGGAGAAGCAGATATGAACAGGAGGGGGTTTATTTTCTTAGTGTTTGCTGGAGGGGCTTTCGCTCAGGAGAGCTTCAAGGACTTTCTTAAAGAAGAGCTGGAAGGCTACAGGCGGGAGAAAGAGGGTTTTGCAAGATACCTTGAAGAGGTAAACCGTGAGTTTGAGGAGTACAAGAGGATAGCTAAGGAAGAGTTTGAAAGGTTCAGGCACGAGATCCTTAGGCACTGGGACAGGTACGAAGCTACCGATAGAAAGAAGTTGGTTCAGTACTCGGAAGACTACAGGGTAAAAAGGGTCTTTGACTTCGAAAAAGGGGAGCTCAGGATCGAGGCAAAGGACAGTTCTATAGACTTTGAGAGCCTGGTTGAAAAGGAGCTTGGGGATTTCCTCCTTCAGGATGAAAGGGAGGCCTTCAGATCCGACCGCCTGTTGGGTAGGGTAGAGAGTAGGGTAAGAAAGCTGAGGCACGTAAAGACGGCCAAGTTGGGTAGAGAACCCGTGCTGACCCCAATAGTTTTCGGCAAGGATAGGGTGAGCGGTTCGGAGCTCAGGAGAGGAGTGAAAAGCTTACTGGAGAGGGGTAATATTAAGAAAAGAGGGGCAGGCAACAGCAGGTTCACTCAGTTCAAGGTCAGGATACCCCCTAAAAAGGTCCTCAGGAAGGCGCGGCAGTATAAGCCTGTGGTTGTGAGAGAATCGGATCGATGGGGACTCGATTATCCTCTCATCTTTGCCATAATTCATACCGAAAGTTACTTCAATCCACTTGCAACCTCTCCAGCGCCGGCTTACGGACTCATGCAGATAGTTCCTCACTCGGCGGGTAGGGACGCTACCGAACTACTCTTCGGAAGGCCCGTGCTGCTCGCACCCTCCTACCTGTACAACTCTGAAAACAACGTAAGGGTTGGAACAGCTTACGTTTATCTCCTGTACTATAAGTATTTCAAAGATGTGAGAAATCCAGAGAGCAGGTTGTACTGCACCATAGCCGCGTACAATACCGGACCTGGGAACGTGGCGAGAGCTCTCACGGGAACTACAAGTCTCAGGAAGGCTTCCGTGGTAGTGAACGCTATGGATCCGGAAGATGTGTACAGAACTCTCCTAAGAAGACTTCCTTATCGTGAGACCAAGGATTACCTGCGTAAAGTTTCGGCGAGAATTGCCGTATATAAAAACCTGTAACGTAAGGAGGTGTGGAGATGAAAAGATCTCTTGTCCTGGCTGGTTTTCTCCTAGTCTCTGGAACAGGTTTCTCTCTCCCCTTAGTCAATATCGACCTCTCCGTGGGAGCTATAAGCCACGACCCTTCAGGTTACGTTCAGTATCAGGGTAGTAAGGTCGATGTTAAGGACGACTTTGGGCTGGATAAAAAGACTAGGGTTTTTGCGCGGGCTAAAGTGGAGCTACCTATAGTGCCAAACCTCTACCTTCAGTATATACCTATGAAGTTCGAGGGTCAGAAAAGCAGCACATTTACTTACGGGGGTTACACATTCACGGGGAACGTGAAAACGAGCGTTCGTATAGACCATTACGATGTTGGACTGTACTACAACCTTCCCTTTATAAGCACGGCAACCGCAGGGTTACTGGACCCTGAGCTTGGTGTAAATGTGAGAGTTGTGGACTTTGAGGGCAAGGTTACAGAACTCTCAACGAATCACACAGAATCCAAGTCTGCCACCATACCAATACCCATGCTCTACGCTGGGCTTGGCCTGAACTTTCCTTACGTCTCCGTTATAGGAGAGCTGAGGGGGATAACTTATTCGGGCAACAGCTACTATGATATTACCGGAGAGCTTAGAGTGAAGCCTTTCTCCGTACCTGGGGTAGCATCGTTCTTCGTAGGTGTGGGCTACAGGTACGAGAGGCTCAAGCTCGACAACGTGAGTGATATAGATGCGGACATAAAGGTGAAAGGTCCCTTTGCCAACGTTGGCGTATCTTTCTAAAGACAGCTTTCACAGAAGTTTTTAAAGTTCTCAAGGAGCCGGAGACCCTTCCTCTGGCTCTTCTCCGGATGGAACTGGACGGCCCAGAGGTTCTCCTCCTGGATTGCGGAGACGAAGTACACCTCGTAGTCAGTTGTAGAGGCTACGATCTCCTCCTCCTTGGGAACAACGTGGTAGGAGTGAACGAAGTAGAAAAAGTCCCCATCCTCTATACCGGAGTAAAGACCTTCCCTCTTTTTAATCCAAACCTGGTTCCAGCCTATGTGGGGGAGCTTCACCTTGGGAGGTAGAAGGACTACCTCTCCCTTGAGTAATCCCAGCCCTTCAGTTTCCCCGTGTTCGTAGCTCTTTTCAAAGAGAAGCTGGAGTCCAAGGCATATACCTAAAAATGGCTTTCCCTTCTCCACATGATCCCTTAAAGGTTTTAGTAACCCCAGGTCCTTTATGTTCTCCATAGCCTTTCTGAAAGCTCCCTGTCCTGGGAAGATCAAGGCGTCCGCAGTTTTGACCTCCCCCGGATCGGAGCTTACCTTTACCTCAGGAAAGCCGACGTGCTCCAGCGCTTTTGCCACACTTCTTAGATTTCCCATCCCGTAATCGACTACGACGGCCCTCATATACCGACCCCGAGGGAAGCGAACCAACTGAGCTTCTCCAGAACCAGAAGTATCCCGAGAGCTATCAGTAGAACCCCACCGACGAACTCAACTACACCGAAGAACCTGCCGAACTTCTTAACGAAGTTAAGGAACAGAGAGAACAGAAGTCCGGCCACCAGGAAAGGTATCCCAAGTCCGAGTGAAAAGAGGAAGAGCATAGCAGCCCCTTCCCTCACTGTTTCTTGCTGTGATGCCAGGAATAGTATGGATCCCAGAACGGGACCTATACAGGGAGTCCAACCGAAGGCGAAGACCAGACCTATCAGAAAAGCTCCGAGGTAGGATGCCTTAGCCTTAGCTTCCTTCTTGAGTTGTCTGTAAAGGTACTCGTGAGCACCGAACAGGTAAAGGGCGAGGACCACAGCGAGGGCACCCGTGAGGTTGAGAAACGCGTCCTTCGATATGACCTTAAACAGGTACAGCGCGACCAGGAACGCCTCTACACCTATCAGCTCCCTCAAGAAGTTCGGCCTCAGAAAAGCTCCCGCAAAATGGAGTCCAAAGAAGATAACGAGGCCCCCTCCTACCTTGGCTATCTCGGTCTGGTAGGCCCTCAAGAACTGTCCTATGAAAGATGCCCCGGCGCCGAGAAGCGTAAATACTATTGAAAAACCTATTACGAAGAAGAGGGCGGAGAGGAATATCCTTGTGTTGAAGGGCCTATTTTCCCTCTGAACCTCCTCTACGCCCACGCCGGATATGTAAGACAGGTAGGCCGGTATTATGGGAAGTACACACGGGGATAGGAAGGCGAGTATTCCGGCGACGAACGCCCCGATGAAGGTAACCTCAAACATAGCTCTAATTATAAATCTCTCAATCCACGCTCACTATAATGAAGGACAGGTCCTCCTGAGGGTGGTTTTCCTTGTAAAGATCGAGTATCCTCTTGGCACTAACGCTTATGTCCCCGTCCATCACCTTCTCTATCTCCTCTTCTGAGAGGTTATCGATGGCACCGTCTGAGATCAGGAGGAATTTGTCTCCCTTTTGGAAGCTGTCCTCCATGGTGTATATCTCAGGCTTCCACTCTATGCCAAGAGCTTTCACGTACTTCTTACCACCCCTGTAAACTATTTGGTCCTGGGTAAGGAGTATGAGCCTACCCTCTCTGAACAGGTATATCCTGGAGTCTCCAACGTGCCCTATCAGGAAGCTGTTTTTTGTAAAGCCCAGCAGGCTCAGTGTGGTTCCAGCGGCGTGTCTGTCCCCCAGCATGGCTATCTCCT
>WFPN01000057.1 GCA_015487535.1 Aquificaceae bacterium | reverse complement strand
TGACCCAGTACAAGGAAAGGGGCCTTGAATTTCTAAAACGCCTCTGCCACAGGTTCGGCTACACCTGCAAGGTGAACGACAGAACCATAGTAGTGCAGGAGCTCAACACCCTCTTACAAAACTACAACAACCTCGCATACGTTATAACCCCCGAGATAACACTTAACTTTGAAGCGGAAGTATCCTCCCTATACGCCGGGGAGACCGTGGTTTCCTACCTTGATCCAGACGGCAAAGAGGTAACCTTCTCCGACCGCTACACCCATGTCAAAAACTCGGGGGCTGCACAGAAAGAGACCGTTCGTGTAGAAAACCCCCAGCAGGCCCGGAAGCTTACCTCGGCCCAGAAGACGAGAAATGAAATGAAGGAACTGACAGGCAGAGTAACTACAGTCGGCCTGCCGATGCTCTACGCCTCGTGCCTTTTCGGGCTCGACGGTTTCGGAAAGTATTACGATGGAGTGTATTACGCTGCGAGCGTAGAGCACACAATAGACAGAAACGGCTACACCACGACCGTTGAGTTCAGAAAGAACCCGGAGGCGAAGAAATGATAAGGCGGGGCATAGTAGTAGCGGTCGACGAGAAGACCGCCAAGGTAAGGGTGAGGTTCCCGGACCTCGACGATATGATCTCCGATTGGCTTCCGGTCGTTTCCATGAAAACCCATGACGACAAACACTATTGGCTCCCGGACATAGACGAGTTCGTGATAGTGGCCTTTGATGAGGACGGAGACTTTACACAGGGGTACGTTTTGGGTGCTATATACAACTCCAAAGACCCTACACCTGTTCAGAACAGAGATAAACACCACATTCGCTACAGTGACGGTACCGAAGTCGAGTATGACAGAAAGACGCATACACTACGTATAAATATCCCCAAAGGTGAGGTCCACATCACCGTCCAGAACGGAAATGGTAATGTGTACATTAACGGCAATCTGATAGTCTCAAAGGAGATATACGATTGGGACCAGACGAAAGGCTCCCTTGACCTTCTGAGGCAAACATATAACAGTCACACACATACTGGAGATTCCGGAGGAACTACCTCTACTCCTAACCAGACGGTTCCCTGAAAATATTGCAAATATCTGAAAATATTGCTTGAGGCAATATAGCTCCCGCCTCAATTTCAATCCATGCCTTTAAAATATCCCAAAGCCAAAGGCTCAAGAGTGGAAAGAGAGATAAAGAGAGCCTTTGAGTCCGCGGGCTTCGGAGTGGTCAGATCCGCAGGTTCTTTTGGGAAGGGAGACCTCCACGTTTCGGGAATAGGCTTCGTCCAGGTGAAGGCACGCAAACGTTTTCGCATATACAGCCTCTTTGAAGGGGCGGACGTTCTTGTGATCAAAGCGGACAGGAAGGAACCTCTTGTGGTTATACCCCTAAGGAAATTCCTGGAGGTGTGTCGTGGAAGATAGGTTTGTCCAGATAATCGGAAACGGCGGCTGGATGGCGGTAGGCGTGGTTCTCGGATATCTGCTTAGAAAGCTTGAAAGAAGGGTAGAGAAGCTTGAAGAAAAAATAGACGCCATGCACGACGAGTTTATTACCAAAGAAGACCACTACAGAGACATATCCGGCTGGAGGGGGGAGATACACAAGGTGGACGCCAAGATAGACAGGCTCATGGAAAAGCTTCTGGAGGTGATAAGGAAATGAAGGCGCTCAGGGGCCAGATACTTGACTTCCTCAAGAGGATTTACCCGAGAGAGATTGAAGAGCTCGGTGTTATATCGGTCTTCTACCAGTACTACACCGACAAGGATATAAAACAATCCCTCCAGTACCTCGCAGATAAGGGATACGTTGAGATTAAGGAAGTCCCCCACCCCTATCACAGAAGAAAGAAGGTAAGGCTCTACAGGATAACAGCAACCGGGATAGACCTGCTGGAGGGAACCATTCAAGATGACGGCGTAATACTTGAGGAGGAAGAGTAAATGCCGAGACGCAAAAAGGCGGAACTCTACGACCTTGTCCAGCGCATCATCCACATGCACGAGGTTGAGAAAAAGGACTTCAAAACCATAGCAAGCATCCTCCGGAGCGAGGGATACGACATATCAAAGTCCGCCATACACAGAGCCTACAGGGACTACAAAGAGTTCGCAAAGAAGTATAACGAATGGTGGGACAAGATAGAGGCGATAGTGAGCATGACTCAAGATAAGCCCACCTCCTTCATGCTCTCAGCCGTCGTCTCTGTCCTCACCCAGCACGTTATGGACTTCGTAAAGGACATAGACTTTATGGAGTTTGAGGACCCCAACGACCTGATAAAGGCGGTCAAAGACCTTACACAGATGGCAAAGTCCCTTGAGGAATATATAGGAGAGAGACTCAAGCGTGCGGTCGAGAAGATAGAAGAGGAAGGGAAGAAGAAGGGCATAGACCCGGAGTTTCTGAAGCGCATCAAGGAGGAGATATATGGAATATGAAAAGATCCTCCTCCCGTATCAGAGAAGAGCTCTCGAGAACTTCTTCAAACACAAGTACTCCATCCTAATGTGGTCCCGTCAGACAGGGAAGTCCTTTGTGGTAGCGCTTTTTGCAGTCCTGAGGGCTCTCGAAAAGAAAAACCACCTTGTCGCCATCATCTCCCCTACAGAAAGACAGTCCAAAGAACTGATGGAGAAAGTTAAAAAGCACATAGGCTTCCTGAGGGAGCTTGGCAAAGAGGTGGGGGAGGTTGAGTTCTTTGAGGACACGAGAACAAACGTCCTCGAGGTCAGGTTTCCTAACAAATCCCGCATAGTGGGGCTCCCCGCAAACCCTGATGGTGTGAGAGGGCTCTCCGGGGACGTGATTCTTGAAGAGGCTGCCTTCTTCAAAGACGGTTACAAGGTTTACCAGGCTATATTCCCTTCCATAACAAGAAACCCAGACTATAAGCTTATTGTTATCTCTACACCCAAGACCAGATCGGACGTTTTCGGGCACCTGTGGCAGATGTCCGAGAACAACCCCCTATGGTTCAGGGAAAAGCTCACTATACACGACGCGGTGAGGAACGGACTGAAAGTCAACGTGGATGAGCTAAGAAAGGGAGTCCCTACTGAGGAGATATGGAAGCAAGAATACCTGTGCGAGTTCATGGACGAGGAGAGCATACTCCTCCCATATGAACTCATACACTCATGCACGGTTGAGGGGATAGAGGCGGACATAAGGGAACTTCAAGGGGATGTTTACCTCGGTGTGGACATAGGAAGGAGACACGACTTAACCGTCATATCCGTTCTCGAAAAGATAGGCGAACACTACTACCTGAGGAAACAGGAAGTCCTCAGGAGACTCCCTTTCTCGGAACAGATGAGAATAGTTGATCACCTCACGTCCTATGCGAGAAGGATAGCTATGGACGAAACCGGAATAGGGATGCAGATGGCGGAAGAACTCCAGAGGAAGTGGGGGGAGATAAAAGTCCTCAGAGTCTACTTCACAGCCAAGGTAAAAGAGGAGCTCGCATCGCGACTTAGAGCGGTCTTCGAAGACAGGACGATATCTATTCCCCCGGACAAAGACCTCATAGAGGATCTGCACTCCGTCCAGAAAACGGTAACACCTGCGGGCAACATAAGATACGAAGGATCGACCGAGGACTCCCACGCAGACAGGTTCTGGGCCTTAGCTCTTGCGGTTTATGCCGCTTCTCAGGAAGAGGAAAAGGTTTTGGGCCCCCTCCTCTTCGCAAGCGCCCACCCATCAGGAGGTGTGAAGTATGGGCTTGAAAGACTTTCTTAGAAGAGTGTTCGGAAAAGAAGAGATAAACAGAAAAGACCTGCCTTTAGGCAGGGAATCGGTAGAGCCGGTAAAGCCTTTCCTCCCGAGAGCGCTCGACGTCAGATACAGGTTCGTGGACCCGAGATACCCAAGGGAATGGATAGGTGTGATAGAGAAGGCCGTAATGGCGAACCCGATCCTCTCTCAAACCCACAACCTCCTCATAGCCCTTGCTAACACCGGGCACAGGGTCACAGTTCAAGGAAGGCAGAAAAAAGAAGCAGAGGGGGAGATAGAAGCTCTTGCGGGCTCCATAAATACAGACCACCTCATAAATCAGCTCACATCACAGATAGCTATAGGAGGAGCAATATCTGCCGAGATCGTGGTAAAGGAGGACCTCTCAGGCATAGAAAGGATCGTGAGGGTCCCTGTTTCCACGATCTACTTCACATACAACGAGGAAACGGACGAGTACGAGCCATACCAGTGGGTGGGGAACGAAGAACCTGTAAAGCTAAATCCCAAGACCTACAAGTACATACCCCTTCTTACCATGGACGGATCTCCCTACGGTGTCCCTCCATTCCTGGCTGCGCTCTCTTCCATAGAGACCATGGAGGAGTTCCTGGCAGAGCTCAAGGGGCTTGCGAAAAAGGTGGGGCTGCTCGGCTTCCTCGATGTCAAGTTCCCGCCCCTTCCTAAGGCCCCCAACGAAACCGAGACGGAATGGCAAGAAAGACTCCTTCAGTATCTTGAAAACATAGCGCCCCAAATAGAGAACAACATGAGCAAGGGGATATTCCTTCACTACGATGGGACGGAAGCCGAGTTCAAGGAGATAACGCCCAATGCGAGCGGTATTACCGAGCTGGTATCCCTGAACGAGAAGTGGATCATAGAAGGAGCAAAGGCACAGCCAGCCCTCTTGGGATACAGCGAGGGAGTTACCGAAACCTGGGCAACGGTAAGCCTCCATGTCTTCCTGAGCCAGCTCGAAAACATACAGATGCTCATAAAGCGCTTTCTCGAATACGCTTACAAGCTTCATCTCGCTCTCAAGGGTATAGATTTCGAGGATGTTGACGTAGAGTTCGAGCCTGTCCCGGACTTCAGCCCCGAAAAGACGGCGGAGGCAGAGCTCAAAAAAGCCCAGTACGTTACGACGCTTCTTCAGGCAGGGGTGATATCCGTGGAAGAGGCAAGAGAGTATTTAGGCTACGACCCATCCAGAGCCCCGACAGTCCAGAGAGAGGTTAAGCAATGGCTGAATGGGAATGGGACGAGGAAGGAAACGAATACGTCGAGAGGATACTGAAAAAGATCCTTCCCCTCCTGCTCTCTCAAACAGAGGAGGCCCTGAAAGAAGCACTCAGAAGAGCGAGATATTTTGTCTCCTTTGAAGATCTCACGAGGTTCATGCTCTCAGCCCTTGAAGAGAAGGTAAGACTCACCCCGCAGATTAAAGAGTTTATATCTAAGGAGCTCAGGAAGATCTACGAAAAGGCTCAGATGGATCTTTTGCGAGACTTCCCGGTCCGCTACGAGTTCACAGTTCCGGACCAAAAAGCGGTGGAGTATGCAGAGAAGCTCAACGACTTTTACCTCGGCAGGTTCTTCAGGGGGGATAGAGAGCTGAGATTGAGAGCTTTAAGATGGATGTCCAGATACTACCTCGAACAAGGAAACCCCATAGGAAGAGGACAGAAAGGGGTTCAAGAGTTCCTCGAAAGGTTCGGAGAATATATAAAACCTCAGACGGAGTGGAAAGCAAGACAGATAATAGATACCTCAGTAAACTTTTTGAGAAACTCCGCAAGGATAAGGGCTATGCAAAAAGCAGGGATAAGGAAGTTCAGGTGGGACGCGGTAGGGGACAGACTCATGTGCAAAGCCTGCAGATCCATGGACGGGAGGATATTCGAGGTAAAAGAGGCAGCACGGGTCCTCGACACCATAGAAAGCTCCGGAGACCCCTCTATCCTTAAGGAGGTGAGGCCCATAATTACTACACCATTCAAAGGCTTTTCTACTCAGGCTCCTGTAAAATCGCCTCCTCTTCACCCACACTGCAGGTGCCGGGTAGTTTCATGGATAGAGGAACTTGAAGAAGAACTTCCAGTGGTAGTAGAAAGACCGCCGGGAGTTCCCGACACACCCCTCCAGAGGGAACTCGAAGAAGAGTACGGGTTCTTTACAAGGGCGGAACTTACGAACAGAATCAGGGCACACCTCGGTTCAGAGTGGGCAAGACCGCCTGCCGGAGCTAAGAATAAGCACATAGAAAACTTTCTCGGGAAGTATGCGGAAGCTCATTTCAAGAAGCACGGGGTGGATGTGGGAGCCAAAACACTCGAGGAATACAAAAGAAAGGCTTTTGAGATAATACAACGCCCCGAAAAGGTCTATGTGGAGAGAAACGAAGCAGGCACCTATTACGTCTTCTTCAAGGGCGGCTTGATGGTTGTATCGTCGGATGATAACTTATCTATAACGAGCTTTTACAGGATAGAGGAGGAAGAATGGATAAGGAGAAGGGTTCAGAGCCTAAACTCAGCGATATTGAGGATCTTATAGAGGAATACGATGCTTTACTCTCTTACCCGAACACCAAAAGCCCTTACGTGTTCGTGTATGATGGCTGGATGTTCTACGACCTCAGAGACCAGATCCACGAGGTCGGACTCGATAACCACCCTCAGGTGAAAGAGCTTGACAGGGCCCTCTTGAGAAAGGTTATCGAATGGGTCGTCCCTGACGACTATAAGGCAGAGAAGAAGTACCCCCAAATGTGGTGGCATCACCTTGGAGAAATAAAAAGGGGAGCTTATCCCAAAGATAAACTTCCTGAGCACCTAAAAGACCTCCTCTGAAATATTTGAAAATATTGCTTGCCCGAACACATCTCTGTTTCTAACCTCATTCACATGTATACTCTCGTCGAGCGAGACACCTTGAAGAGTGTTCAACAGAACGTAAGGCTCATATTGACCACTCCTAAAGGGAGCGACGTTCACAGACCTGACTTTGGCTCAGACCTGTGGAAGTTCATAGACCAGCCCCTGAACGCAATAACCCTTGGGAAGATAAAGGCTGAAATAACAGACGCGGTAGAGACCTGGGAGCCAAGGGTGAAGGTCCTCTCAGTCGGGCTTGAAAAAGACTACATCCAGGGAAGGCTGAAGGCGTCTGTTCTCCTCGAGATAAAAGAACTCGGTGAGACCACGGAGGTCGAACTTTGGCTGTGAGCTTTGTAATAACGGACCCTTCTTACTACGAGAGGGAGCTGATAAGGACCTACGAGACCCTCACGGGAAGGACCCTCAACCCCGCGGACCCGGAGAGACTCCTCATAAATCTGAAAACCTATGCCCTTGCACTCCTTGCGGTAGCCATAGACTACACGGGAAAACAAAACCTCCTCGCCTACGCCACAGGCGAGAACCTTAGCAAATTAGCGGAGTTCTACGGAGTAAAACGCCTCCCTCCCAAACCCGCAATAACAACTCTCAAGTTCTCTATAGACCAACCCCTTAGCTTCGACGTCGTTATTCCCAAAGGAACGAGGGCGACCGCAGATAGCAAAGTCTTCTTTGAGACCACAGAGGAAGCTCTAATCCCCGCAGGCCAAACCTCGGTAGAGGTTCAAGCCATATGCACTCAGGCAGGCTCCATCGGCAACGGCTACGCAATAGGGCAGATAAACAGACTCGTTGACCCCGTGCCCTACGTAACGAAGGTCGAAAACACCTCCATGTCGATGTACGGGACCGATGAGGAAGACGATGAAAGATTCAGAGAACGTATCAGATTGAGCATAGAAAGGTTTTCCAATGCAGGCTCTAAAGAAGCCTACATCTACCACACCAAGACCGCCCATCAAGACATAGAGGACGTCTCGGTTTTCTCCCCACAACCCGGACAGGTCAAGGTCGTTTTCCTCCTAAAGGGCGGTCAGATACCCGACCCCCAGATGATACAGCTCGTGGAAAAGCACCTGTCCGATGAAAAGGTAAGGCCTCTCACGGATCAAGTAATCGTGTCCGCTCCCCAGGTTGTAAACTACGACGTCACCCTCACTTACTACGTCCACAGAAAAGACGAGGCTTTAGCAGGTCAAATCCAACAGAGGGTAAACGAGGCGGTCCAGGAATTCATATACTGGACCAAGACCAGGATAGGAAGGGACGTCCTTCCCGACGAGCTCATAAAGAGGGTGAAAGAAGCGGGAGCCTACAGGGTTTCTTTATCTGCTCCCGTTTACACGCCCGTAAATCAGGACCAGGTAGCCCAGTCCCAGAGCGTCTCTGTGAGCTACGGAGGGCTGGTAGATGATTAAAGAGCTACTCCCTCCCTCCTTAGCACAGGACGAGAACATAAAGGCACTCAGCCAAGCCTTAGACACACAGCTCCAAAAGATTGAAGACCAAATCATAAACGTCCTCATACTCCCGAGAATTGATCAAATCTCCGACCCCGAACTTTTAGACCTCCTTGCATGGCAGTTCCACATAGAAGGGTATGAGTTAGCCCAAAGTGTAGAAGAGAAAAGAAACCTCATAAAGTCAGCAATAGAACTACACCGCTACAAAGGAACCAAATACGCTATCAAGAAAGTCTTGGAAGCTTTAGGTTTAGGAGGGCAAGTAAAAGAATGGTTTGAGTATCAAGGACAGCCCTACAGGTTTATGGTAGAAGTAGACCTCCTTGACACAGGCCTTTCAGAAGAGGCTTTAAGCAAACTCGAAGGCTTGATAAACGAATACAAGAATGAAAGGAGCTGGCTAGAGAAACTGATAGCATATCTAACAACAAAGAACAAGGTTCCTTCTATAGCCACCGCCACCCTCACAGGAGAGCTAACGACTATCTATCCCTATTCTATAACCGAACTCTCCCAGAGCGCTCAAGTCCCCTCTGTAGTAGTAGGCATGCACTCGGGAGAGATAACAACTATCTATCCTGGAGGCAACTGATGGCAGAGCAGTTCTATACGATCTTGACCGAGATAGGTAAAGCTAAAATAGCCAACGCCGTAGCTCTCGGAAACACAGTCCAGATCACCCAGATAGCGGTGGGGGATGGGAACGGGAACTATTACAACCCTTCAGAGACTCAGACCGCACTCGTGAACGAGGTCTGGAGGGGGAACATATCGA
>WFPN01000056.1 GCA_015487535.1 Aquificaceae bacterium | reverse complement strand
TCCCACCGGGAACGTAGAGGCCCACCCTCTCCAAAGGAAGTACCTTCTGGCCGAGGATTATCCCCTCCTCCTCTTTGAAGAAAGAGCTCTCCAGCTGCTTCTCGTGGAAAACCCTTATCCTCTCCTCAGCTATCTCGAGAGCCTCCTTCACATCCTCCTCTATCTCCTCGTAGGCGTTCTCCAGTTCCTCGTAGGGTATCTCCAGGGTATCGGGCGTTAGCGAGAGGCCGTCGAACTTCTCCGTGTACTCGATCAGGGCCTCGTCTCCCCTCTCCATCACGTTCCTGATTATCTCCTTTACACTTCCCTCGTACTCCTCCGTCAGGATCTCACCCCTCTTGGCCAGATACCTGATCCTCTCGTCAAACCTCCAGGGTCTGCTCCTCAGATCGACGATCTTCATAATGGGTGAATTCTATCAGAGCATCCTGTAGTGGAGCTGCCTTTTGTAAACCGCACCTACGAGACCGAGAGAGAGAAAGTTAACCATAAGGTTACTTATCCCGTAACTTACGAAGGGAAGGGGTATTCCCTTTGGAGGGAGCATATTTACGGCCATCATGATGTTGATGAGGGCGGAGAAGAGCAAATTCAGAGCAACTCCCGCCACAAGGAGCTTTCCGAAGACGTCCACCACCTCACCAGCTATCTTGATAAGTCTTCTTATCAGGATAACGTAGAGGGCAATCAGAAACAGAACCCCGGGGAAGCCTAGCTCCTCACCTATCGTGGCAAGGACGTAGTCCGTGTCAGCCTGGGTCAACGGGCCGAGCTTCTGGAAGCCCTTACCAAAACCCTGTCCAAGGAGTCCGCCGTTCATGAAGGCGAGCATGGCCTGAACCACCTGGTAGCCTGTGCCGAAGGAGTCCTGAACCGGATTCTGCCAGGCTGCGATCCTCTTATGAACGTACTCACCACCGAAGATCATCATAAAGACTGCTATGAGGGAGAATATCCCCCCCACCGGGAAGTAAACCTTCGGAGAGGTTCCCCCTATCCACAGCATCGACCAGGCGAGAACCAGCACGAAGACCGCCATACCTTTATCGGGCTGGAGGAACAGGAAAAAGGAGTGAGCAACTACCACCAGCACGGCCCAGCCGAAGAACCTGAGCTTGTCTATTGCTCCCTTCCTCGCCACGTAGTACGCTATGAAGACAACGATTATCAACTTGGACAGTTCCGAGGGTTGAACGCTTGTCCCTACGAGCCACCTCTCAACGGACTTGCCTAGGACGAACTTCTTTACTAGAACGATGAAAAGCAGGAGGAGGGAGAAGATCACGAGGGAATAGACGACCTTCTGATTGTTGAGCTTCTTGTAGTCCAAAAAGAAGGCGGTCGCGGACATGAGGAGGAAACCCACCAGAGTGAAAACTAGGAAAAGGAAGGGTTTCCTCAGATCGTGAAGATCGATCCCCTGGAAGATCGATGGCGATAGCTTCACCGAGAGAACGGACAGAAAACCCAGGGTAGTTAGCAGGAGAACGGAGAAGGTTACAACGGGGTCCGGGTAGAACCTCCTCAAGCGTTCCATGCCTCAAGGGCACCCGCTCTCTATCTCCCTTATCAGCTCTACACGCTTCGCGTGCCTTCCTCCCTCGAAGGGTGTCTCGAGCCAAACCTCCACTATGGAGAGGGCGAGATCCTCTCCAAGAACCCTGTCTCCTAGGCAAAGGACGTTAGCGTCGTTGTGGAGTCTGCTCATCCTCGCCATGTATTCGTTAAAACAGAGGGCCGCCCTCACCCCTTTGAACTTGTTGGCGGTTATCGACATACCTATCCCGGTCCCGCACACGAGTATCCCCCTCTCCGCTTCCCCTTTCTGAACGGCGAGGGAAACTTCCCTGGCAAAGAGAGGGTAGTGGGTGGAGTTCTGCGAAGTAGTGCCAAAGTCTATTACCTCGTGCCCCTTATCTACCAGAAACCTCTTTATCCTCTCCTTCAGTGGAAAGCCCGCGTGGTCGGAGCCTATCGCTATCCTCATCCTTTCAAGACCTCTCTCAGGATCTGGTTAACCAGCTTGGGATTCGCCTTGCCCTTTGTCTCCCTCATCACCTGACCTACGAAGAAGCCGATCAGCTTCTCTTCCCCCTGCCTGAACCTCTCCACCTCGGAGGGGAACCTGCTGACAACCTCCTCCACTATCTTCCTTATCTCACCCTCGTCCGTTATCTGCTTAAGACCCTTCTCCTCCACTATCTGGGAGGCGCTCTTTCCTGTCTCGACCATCTCCTTTATGACTTCCTTACCTATCTTTGTGGAGATCACGTTCTCCTTTATGAGCTTCACAAGCTCAGCGAGGTTTTCGGGGGATACTGGAGACTCCTCGAGGGGAATCTGCTTCTCGTTCAGGAGGCCCAGCAGGTCGTTCAGGAGCCAGTTGGCTATCATCTTGGGCTCGTTGAACTTTTTGACCGCTTCCTCGAAGAAGTCACCCAGTTCCTTATGTTGGACGAATATCTTCGCCTCGTACTCGCTTATCCCGTACTGAGACAGGAGCCTTTCAAGCCTCTGATGTGGAAGCTCGGGCATGTTCTTCTTTATCTCCTCTACCCACTCCTCCTTAACGACCAGAGGAAGGAGGTCCGGATCCGGGAAGTACCTGTAGTCTTCAGCCTCCTCCTTGCTCCTCATTGGATAGGTTTTCCCGGTGGCTGGATCGAAGGTTCTCGTCTCCTGAACTATCTCCCCACCTTCTTCTAGGACCTTTACCTGCCTCTCGACCTCGTACTCTATCGCCTTCTGGACGAACCTGAAGGAGTTCACGTTCTTTATCTCGGTTCTCGTGCCGAGTTTGTCCGATCCTTTTGGACGCACGGAGACATTTATGTCGCACCTGAGCTGACCCTTCTCCATGTCCGCCTTCGAGACCCCCGTGTACCTCATTATGTTTCTGAGGGTCTCAAGGAATATCCTCGCCTCCTCCGCAGACCTTATATCGGGTTCGGTGACTATCTCCATAAGAGGGGTGCCTGCCCTGTTGAGATCCACGTAGGACTTGGAACCCTCGTGTATGTTCTTCCCCGCATCCTCCTCTATGTGAAGCCTCCTTATCCTTACTCTCTTCTTCTCACCGCTTGGGAGCTCTATCTCAACCCATCCGTCGGTGGCAAGAGGCCTCTCGTACTGAGAGATTTGATAGCCCTTTGGAAGGTCCGGATAGAAGTAGTTCTTCCTAGCGAAGATCGACTCGGTATGGACCTCACAGTTGAGAGCGAGAGAAGCTCTCACAGCGAACTCGACAGCCCTTCTGTTCACGACCGGGAGAGATCCGGGCATGCCTAAACATACAGGACAGACGTTTGTGTTGGGCTCTGCACCGAACTCCACCGGACAGGAACAGAACATCTTCGTTTTTGTGTCCATCTGGACGTGTATCTCGAGGCCTATTACCGCTTCGTATTCCATCCTGCCTTATATTATAAGTTGTGAAAAGGGTCCTCTCCCCCGCCAAGGTAAACCTCGGTCTGTGGATACTGGGAAAGCGCCCGGACGGATACCACGAGATAATCACACTCTTCCATGCGATAGACCTCTGCGATAAGATAACTATCAGGGAAGGTCCTCTCGACGTCCAGACTAACACGGGGATACCCAGAGAGGAGAACCTGGTTTACAAGGCGCTTTTGGAGTTTGGAAGAAGAACCGGGAATACGCCTGAGGTCTCGGTATTCATCCAGAAGAGGATACCCGAGGGCTCGGGTCTCGGAGGGGGAAGCTCGAACGTTGCAACAGTTCTGAAGGCTATAAACGAGATCCTGGAGGAGCCCCTGGACACAGAGGAGCTTATGGAGATAGCGGGCGCGGTTTCCTCGGACGCTCCCTTCTTCTTCGAGGGAGGAACCGCCGTGGGAAGAGGCAGGGGGGAGATCATAGAGAGGGTCGAACCCCTGGACCTTGAGATCACACTCGTAATACCGCCCGTCAGATCCTCTACGAAAGGAGTCTATTCGATGGTTAGGGAGGAACACCTATCGAGCGTGGATATAGATAAGGTCCTCGAGGCCGTGAAGGAGGGCAACCTCGACATAGTAGAGAACAAGCTGGGAGAGCTCGCCTGTGAGATATACCCGGAGATAGGTGAGGTGGTCAGGTTCTTGAGGTTCTTAGGCCTGAAACCACTTGTCAGCGGGAGCGGTTCTGCTGTATTCTATATAGGTAAGCCTTCTCCTGAGCTCGTCAGGGGTGCGACGCTCAGGGGATGGAGAGTTGTGGAAACCAAGAGCTGGCTTGGGGTGTAGCTCAACTGGCAGAGCACCGGACTTTGGATCCGGGGGTTCCTGGTTCGAGTCCAGGCACCCCAGCCATTTAAAAAACGATGAACAGACCCTTAAAGCTCCTCACGGGAACGGCTAACAGGGAATTGGCCGAAGAGGTCTCCAAGTACCTCAGCGTGAACATCTCCGACATGCTCGTGACCAAGTTCAGCGACGGGGAGGTGAGGGTCCAGATAAACGAGTCGATAAGGGGAGCCGACGTATATGTCTTTCAGTCTCTATCCTTCCCCGCGAACCAGCACATAATGGAGCTTCTTCTGATAATAGATGCCCTGAAACGCTCCTCGGC